>CALDQK010000668.1 GCA_937911525.1 uncultured bacterium | reverse complement strand
GCCCGTGCGCCTTGGGCCGTGCGCCTGGGCCCGTGCGCCTCGGCCAGTGCGCCTCGGCCCGCCCGCTTTGGCGGTTCGGGAAGCGCAGCTGCCGCGCCGGAGCCCCTCATGTCCGCGCAGCGTCCTGCTTGTCGCCCGAGCCGGCTCGCGGGCTCTGGAAGGGCGCCGCGGAGGCGTGTGGCCAGTCCCCCCTCCACCTCCGAACCTCGGCGATCCAGCGGGCCAGGCGCCTGCTGGCACCCGCTCTTGGGGTTTGCTATAGTATACCACGAAAGCGACGCCGGGCGTCCCCCCGGCGTCGCGCGGGCGTGCGTGTCAGACGGCGCCCACCACCGCCGTCTCTGTAGCCGACCCCGAGGTGCCCATGACCGCTCAGATCATCCCCTTCCCAGGCTCTCGCCGCCCCGCGGCCGCTCCCCGCTCCGACGAGCTCGACGTGATCGCGCGCTCCTGCGCCGGCGCCCGCGACCTACGAGACCAGGTCGGGACGCTCTTCGTCGATCGGCTCCCCGACGGGACCGTCCACGAGGTCACCTTCCAGCCCGCCTACGAGCGCCTGAAGAACGCCATCATCCCCGTGGCCGCGTTCACGCACCGAGAGGAGCGAGTCGAGGTCACCGACGCAGACGACGGCCAGCGCTGGCTCTTCGAAGTCTACGCGCTCGACCTCTTCGACGAAGACGACGACTGGGGTGAGGACGACCGCGACGAGGAAGACGGCCGGGACGACGGCGAGCTCTGAGCCGCGCCCGGAGTCAGAGATGGACGTGCACGAGGACACCGACATCGCGCCCGGTCGTGCGTCGAGCTTCGCCGATTGGGTCCTGCGCCGATCCGACGCCTGGCCGCTGATCGAGGTCTGTTGCGGCACAGAGGCGTACGTCGTCGCTGGTCCGAGTTCTCGCGAGAATCCGAGTTCGAGTGGGCCTGCGCGGAGAGCCACGACGCAAGCTCTCCGAGCACGTCACCTACATCGAGAACAACAAGGACCGCATCCGCTACGTCCGCCTTCGGAACGCCGGTCTCCCCGTCGGCAGCGGCGCGACCGAAGGCGCCTGCAAGTCGCTCGTCATGATCCGCGCGAAGGCCTGCGGGCAGCGCTGGCACGACGACGGTATCGACGCCGTCTTCGTTCTCCGTGGCCTCTCCCCCAGCGACCGCGTCCCCCACGCCATGGAGCTTCTTCGGCGCGAATACTGCGCCACCGTCAGGCTCGCCGCCTGATCCCTACGCGTTCCAGACCCAACACAAGGAGGACTGGAGATGAGGATCCGAATGATGGCAGACGGGCGCGTGCTCGAGGGCACCGCCAAGCAGATCGCCGAGGCCATGCACGCGCTGGCCTTCGGGCAGGAGAACCGCACGCTCTCTGAGTACATCGACTGGGCCGTCGACCAGGCCCGGCGCATGAACGAGATCGACATGCAGGTCGAGGGCGACACCGACGACGAGAAGGCGAAGTCGCTGGTACGCGCGATGCTGGAGGCGGGGCTGTCCGAGAAGCTGTAGCCCCCGTTTTCCATCCAGCCAGCGGCGTGTTTCCCGCTGCCCATCCGAGCTTTACGGCACGAAGCGGCGCGGCTATCGTGCTTGGAGCACCGAGCCCTGTCGGGCCACGAGAAAGAGCGCCAGCGTGCGTTCAGAGACCGGGGACACGGTTTCTACGCCGGACCGAAAGTCCGCTCAATCTCCGAAGTCACGATGGGGGGCCGCAACGCTCTGCGGCGGGCCGCCTTTGTCCAAGGGGGAACATGAGCGCTCTACATCCGCCACCGAGGATCGCGGTCGTCATCGCGACGTGCAACCGCTTCCGCATGCTGGCGGAGCGCTCGCTCCCGTCCGTGACCGCGCAGACGCGGCGCCCCGACATCCTTGTCGTCGTAGACGACTCGATTCCGTCGGCGAAACAGGCAAACGCCGAACTCGTCGGGTCACTGCCGCTGCATGACTGCGAGGTCGTCTACCTCGAGAACGACCGGACGGCAGGTGCGAGCGGCGCGTGGAACACGGCCCTCGACTTCCTTGTAGGGAAGGTCGACGAGCCCAGCCGCATCTTCGTCGCCATCCTCGACGACGATGACGCCTGGGCGTCTGGCTACCTCGAGCAGTGTGTGGCCGCCGCTGAGGACAACGACCTCGACATGGTCGCGTGTGGTCTGCGCCGCGTCGAGAGCGACACCTCCGTGCCAATGGTCAGTGAGGCGCCCGAGTCGCTGCGCGTGCAGGACTTCCTGACCGGCAACCCTGGGATTCAGGGCTCCAACCTCTTCGTGCGGTTGTCCGTCCTGCTTGCCGCGGGCGGGTTCGACGAGGGCCTTCGCAGCACGACGGACAGGGACCTCTGCATCCGGATCGCAGAACTCGGCACTGTTCGCTACGGCCGGCTGTCGGGTGCCCTGGTCGATCACTACGCCGACTCGGATCGGGCACGGCTCAGTACCCGGGGGTCTGGAGCGAAGCTCGAGGGGCTCACCGCGTTCTGGCGGAAGTACGTCGGGCGCATGACCCCGCAGCAGCGGCAGGCGTTCCTAGACCGAGCCGCGACGCTCTTCGGATGGCGGCCGCCGAGCGATATCGCGGTCACCCTCCGCTGTGACGATGCGCCCAAGAAGGCGCTGGTTCTGGGGCTGTTCGCCGACAACGACCGCCCGGGGGACCTACTCGAAGTCGTGCGCGAGCTCGCAGGGTGGCGGGACGACACCGTGGTAGGGCTCGACATCGTCTTGTTCGAGCGGGGCCTCCGGCGCGGTGAGCGAGCGGTCATCGACGAGGCTGCTGCGCTGCTACGCGACGCCGGAGCCGGGTGCTTCAGGTTCTCGACCGACCACCAGAACGAGGACGTGGTCAACGCGCTCCACGCTCACCCTGGTCCTCCTTCGGGCAGCCCCGCCGAGTCAGACCGCGAGATGCTGCTCGTCTGCTGCGCTCGGGTTGCAGGGCGTCGAACCGGGACGGAGGTCTGGCTCGCAGACAGCTCCGAGCGCAACGGACGAACTCCTCCCGGAACGGGGGCCACGGACGTTCTTCGCTGGCTCGGTGCGACGCGTGCCGACAACTGCCAGCTCGCGACGCCGAACGTCGGCCCCGCCGTGGTCGATGCGCTCGATCGCTGGACTGAAACTGAGCGCGTCGCTACCGCCGAGCACCGAGTGCGACGGCGCTTCTCGCTCGGGCACGTTCGACTCCTGGGTTGCGGCTCCGAGGCCGTTGTCTTCACCGACGGCGGCACGGTCTACAAGTGCATCGACTACTGGAAGACCCGGATGCCCCAGTCCCAGCTCGACTTCCTGCAGGGCCAGGTCGGCCGCTGGGCTGACGCGCCTGGGCTCTACGTGCTCCGGAACGTCATCGAGGATGGTCCGTGGGCCGTCCTCACCTACGACTACGAGACCAGCGCTCCCTATGAGGGGGGCCACGAGGCCGACCTGCTCCGCCTCCTCACTGGCTGCCGCGACGTCGGCGTGGTCTGCAACAACGTCCATCCGAAGAACCTCGTCGTCACGCAGTCGGGGGTGAAGCTGATCGACTACGGATCGGACATCCGACCGTGGACTCCACTCGGCTTCGAGCACATGGCACGCAGGGCGTTCCTCGCGTGCAGGCACGCTGCACATCCAGACCTGCCTTCACTGATGCGGCTGGCGCTCACCGATGACCAGCTGCCGGAGATGGCCGGTTACTCCGAATTCCGAGCGCAGTTGGGCGAGGCGACGGACCGGCCCGGACTCCGACGCACCGCCGATACATTCAGCGAGGCACCACCTCACCCGCCGCTCCGACTCTACGTAGGGGTGATCACCTCGGACCCCAGGGTGCTCCGCCCGCTCCTGGATGGATTGGTGTCGTTGGGATCGAGCGGCGGTCTTCGAGCGCTTGCGGCCCTCGTCCTGGACAACGGTAGCCCTCCACACGAGCTCGACGCGGTGATTCGAGGGGCCCGACGTGAGGGACTGGATGTCGCCGTGATTGATGAGACCCGGCAGCGCCTCGACGCAGCCGCAGGTGCGTTTGGCGATGTGCTTCGAGACCGGCCCCAAGGGCAGGTCGGCATCGCGATGGCCCGGACGATGTTGCAGCGATACCTCGGCGCAGTGCTGGCTGCCGACAGCGGCTCGTTCGGGTGGGTCCTGGACGACGACATGCGGGTGGACGCCCGCGCGGAGGCCTATCTGCCGTGGCTTCCCGCGTTTCGCGAACGAGGGACCGACGTGCTCATCGGGGCCTACGAGGGCTCGTCGCCCAACCCACCTCTCAACGGGCTCCGGGTCCATCTCGTGGACCTGCTGCACAACCTCCACTGGCTGCGGAACCTGCCAGAGGGGATGGTCCTGCCCGACCGAACGGCCGAAAACGACGGCCTCAGGGCGGAGTTCCCCGACTACTACTACGACCTCTCGCGGAAGCACACGGGGCACCTCGAGATGCCGCACTGGTTGGAACCAGCTGCTCCCGGAGAGACCGTGAGGGAGGCCTACGCCCGCCTGCTGAACGGCGCGGTTGGTCTGCTGAACGGGGATCCGCTCACGCGTCCAATCATCGCGTCCCCCCAGTCCGACCCGCTGGCATCGGCCAAGGACTCGGTGAACCGGGGCGGCTGTACCTTTATCCTGAACCATCGGGCGCTGAGCGAGACGCCCAACACCATCACGACGATCCGCGGCCGCGAGGCGAGGCGCTCCGACATGGTCTGGGCGATCGTGAATCGCCACTACCGCCGCATGTGCATCCAGGCGGTGGCGTTCCCGATTCACCACGTCGGCAGGGTGAACGTGCCGCCGAGTCTCAACGTCGAGAAGGTGCAAGGCGAGATCGTTGGGTCGACGCTCTACGCCGGGTTGACGGAGTTCCTTCGCGCGCGACCTCAGCATCAGCTGGACTTCTCCCGTGAAGAAGCGGACGAGGTCTGTGACCTGGCCGACCGTCACCTGGCTCGTCGATGGCGAACGCTCGAACAGAGCTTCCTCCGCATCGCTGGGCTCCGAGAAGCGCTTCGGGAGCTGGCACGGCCTGGGGAACTGCGTGAGCTGGTGGGCTACCTCGACGAGTGGTTTACGGCGGAGAGCTTCGATCGCTTGCGCTCCGGTGTGACCAGCCATGAGCGCGGTGCGGTCCGAGACTTCCTGGGATCGCTCCGCGCCGTCGCCGACGACTACGCCCAGGCTACGGTCACCATCGATTTCATCCATGCCCAGCTGCGGGAATGCGGCGAGGCCACAGCGGAGGAACCGCGAGTATGAGCACCTTGAAGATGCTTGAGAGCTGGTGCTCTCTCCCCACCCCGATGGGCGAGTTCCGAATGTATGACTCTGGGGACGAGCACGTCCGCGTCGTCTGCCTCGGAGAGATCGAAGACCAGGGGCCCGAACCGCTCCTCCGGGTCCACTCGTCCTGCCTGGCCTCCGAGGTGTTCGGCGCGGTCGACTGCGACTGCGCAGACCAACTGCGCGAGGCGATGAAGCTGATCGCGACGGAAGGCCGCGGTCTGGTCGTCCACCTTCACCAGGAGGGGCGTGGACAGGGGCTCTCGCAGAAGATCCGGGCGATCCACCGGATGCAACAGGATGGTCTCGACACGGTGGAGGCCTTTGATGCCCTCGGCTTGGAGCAGGACACGCGAAGCTACGACGCGGCGGTTCGCCTGCTGCAGCGCCTTGGCGTCTCGAGCGTCCGCCTCATCTCCAACAACCCCCGCAAGGTGCGCTACCTGCAGCAGCACGGCGTGCGTGTCACGATGGTGAACACCCACCCCAGGGTCAGGCCTGAGAACGCCGAGTACCTCAAGACGAAGAAGGCCAAGCTGGGGCATGAGCTGCCGCTCGAGGTGGACGTCCGCCTGAACGGCACGATTCGCTTTTACCACTCCGACCAGCCGTGGGGAGAGCTGTCCAACTTCTCGCGACATGCGGTGTTCATCGGCGGGCGCGTGTGGCCGACGGTCGAGCACTTCTACCAAGCGCAGAAGTTCGTGGGCACGCCGCACGAGGAGGCGATTCGCCGCTGCCAGACACCGATGCTGGCCAAGGTGCGCGCGACCGCCCTCGCCGAAGAGCACCGGCGCCAGGACTGGCAGACCGTGAAGGAGGTGGTGATGCTCGAAGGGCTGCGGGCGAAGTTCGGGCAGCATCCCGACCTGGCCGAGCGGCTGCTGCGCTCCGGCGACCGGCTCCTGGTCGAGCACACACGGAACGACTCCTACTGGGGAGATGGCGGGGACGGTAGCGGCAAGAACCGGCTCGGCCATCTCCTGATGCAGGTTCGAGCCGAGATTCGACGAGCGGCCGACGACAAGCGGGACTCGAACTGAGGGGCCGAGCATGTGTGGAATCGTCATGCTCTCTGGCCCCAGGGCAGCCGCCAGGCTGCCCGAGTGCCTGAACCGACTGCGTCACCGAGGGCCTGACGACCTGGGCATCTGGGCGGAGGGCGACCTGGCGTTGGGATTCGCTCGACTCGCCATCAACGGCGAGGGGGCCGTCGGGTACCAGCCGCACCAGCATGGTGGCCTGGTCGGGGCCATCAACGGCGAGATCTACAACCACCGAGAGCTGAGGCGCCGGTACGACCTGGTATCGTCTGAGTGCGACACAGACGTCGTCCTTCCGCTCTTGGCCCGCAAGGGCCCGCGCTCCATCGACGAACTCGACGGTTTCTACTCGGCGGTGGTTCTTCAACCGCGCACTCGAGAAGCGCTGTGCCTTCGCGATCACATGGGGAAGAAACCACTGTTCGTCGGCCGGTCCTCGACCGAGGTGTTCATCACCAGCGAGTTGAAGGGTCTCGATGAGTGCGAGTGGTTCGAGCTCCTGCCGCGTGGGATCGCCAAGGTCGACCTCGACACGGGAGCGGTTGTGCGAGTCGCGTCCCACCGTCCGGTCATCCCCGAAACGGATCTGGCGACCGCATTCGAGCGGGCCGTGCAGAAGCGGATGCCGAACTCGGGTCAGCCCGTGGGCGTGTTCTTGAGCGGGGGGCTGGACAGCTCGCTCGTCGCGGCCTTCGCCTCGCGACTCCGCAAGGACGTGACGTACTTCACCCTCGGCAACACAGAGGGTCCCGATCGCCAGGCAGTCGAGGGTGTGGTTGCTGCCCTTGGTCTTGTTGACGTGCGGACGGTTCCGCTCCCAGAGCCGGCGGGCTTCCCGGCGCTCGTCCGAGAGGTCGTGCGCGCGACCGAGAGCTTCAACCCATCCATCGTGAGCAACGGCCTCGCCACCTACCTTCTCGCCCGGGCGGCTCATGACGCGGGCATCAAGGTCGTCCTGACGGGCGAAGGCGCAGACGAGCTCTTCGGTGGCTACCACTCTTTCACCGAGCAGGACCCGTGGTTCGACGTTCGGAGGAAGCTCATCGACGACATGCAATTCACGGAGCTCCGCCGCCTCGACATGAGCTGCATGGCTCAAAGCGTCGAGCCCCGATGTCCGTTCCTCGATCGAGCCGTTCGCGCCATCAGCAATGGCCTCGGCTTCCACGAACTCTATGACGGGGACGAGAACAAGGTGGCGCTGCGGCGTGCCTTCGAGGGCGTGCTGCCCCCCGAAGTCCTCCACCGCAGAAAGACCTCGTTCGACGTCGGGAGCGGAATCCGGGGTGAAGTCGTCCGGTACCTTCGGCGCAACGGAAGGAGTGAGCGAGAAGAGCTGCGGCGGGTTTGGGACGCGCTCTTCCGCCACGATAGCTCGAAGCCGTACTTCCACGCGTACCCCGTCTTCGATGCTGTCATCGATCGCCGTGGGGAGACTCA
>CALDQK010000667.1 GCA_937911525.1 uncultured bacterium | reverse complement strand
CTCGCCGACGAGGGCGCGCCTCGCGTCCCGGTCGGGACCTTCGTCAACTTCGGCGACAAGTTCGGCGGCAAGCTCGAGAGCCCCAACGCCGGCGTGTGGTGCCTCTTCACCCGGGTGGCTGGCCGCTGGGCTCTCGTGATCGCCAACGACAACACGGTCGCCTCGGGTTCGTGGTGGCCCCGGACCCCGGAGAAGATCGAGCGCGCCCAGGAGATGGCGCTCCGGATGCGGATCCCGGTGATCTACCTGGTCGACTGCTCCGGGCTCTACCTGCCCGAGCAGTCGGCGACCTTCTCGGGCGCGCGCGGCGCCGGCCACATCTTCACGATGAACGCCCGCCTCTCGGCTCAGGGCGTGCCCCAGATCGCGGGCGTGTTCGGCGACTGCATCGCGGGCGGCGGCTACATGCCGATCATCTCCGACCGCGTGATCATGACCGAGCAGGCCTACATGGTGATCGCGGGCGCGGCCCTGATCAAAGGCGCCAAGAGCGAGAAGATCACCTCCCTCGACATCGGCGGCCCCGAGGTCCACGTCCACCAGAGCGGCTGCGCCGACGTGCGCGTCCCCGACGATGAGGCGGCCCTGGCCTGGATCCGGCGCGAGATCGAGCGGCTGCCCGAGCCCGCCGCGGACTACTACCGCGCCGACGCCGCGCCCGCCGCGCCGCGCTTCGACCCCGCCGAGCTGGCCGGGATCGTGCCCACCGACCACCGCGTGGCCTACGACCCCCGCCAGGTCCTGGCGCGCCTGGTCGACGGGAGCCTGTTCTGGGAGCTCTGGCCGCACATGGGCCAGGAGATCGTGGTCGGGGTCGGCCGCGTCGGGGGGCTCTACGCCGGCTTCGTGCTCAACGACCCGGGTTTGATCCCGACCCCCCACCAGCCCGGGCAGAAGCGCCCGGGCGGAATCCTCTACCGAGACGGGATCGCCAAGCTGTCCCAGTTCGCGCGCGCCTGCGACAGCGACGGGATCCCGCTGATCTGGCTGCAGGACATTTCTGGATTCGATATTGGTGCCGAGGCGGAGCGCCTGGGCCTGCTCGGCTGGGGCTCCTCGCTGATCTACGCCAACTCGACCCAGCGCACGCCCGTGATCACGGTCCTGCTGCGCCGGGCCTCGGGCGCTGGCTACTACGCCATGTCCGGGCGCCCCTACGAGCCCGTGATCCAGCTCTCGACCCCCGTGTCCCGCCTGAGCGTGATGGAGGGCCGGACCCTCGCGATCGCCAGCTACCGGACCAAGCTGGACGAGGACTTCGAGATCAAGAGCGACGACCCCGCCGAGCAGGAGGCCATCCGCGAGGGGATGAAGCAGGTCGAGGAGCGCATCGAGCGCGACATGGACCCCTACGTGGCGGCGCGCCAGCTCGACACCGACGAGATCGTGACCCTCGGCGAGCTGCGCGGCACGCTCGAGTCCCTCGTCGAGCTGACCTATCAGACGATCGGCTACCGCACGGTCAAGAACCCGCGGATCTGGAGCCTGCACGACCTGGAGGCCTTGGCCAGCCCGCCCCCCGCGCGTTCGCTTCCCTGCGGCGTCGAGCGCGAGGGCGAGCGGATCCGCCTGACCTCGCCCGAGGTCGGCATCGCCGTGGAGCAGCCGCGCGCAGGGGCCGTGCTCGTGCCGGGCGCCCGCGTCGCCTTGCTCTCGACCCTCTACGAGACCGTCGAGCTGGTCGTCCCGGCTGGCGTGGCGGGCCGGGTCCTGGACCCCCCTAGCGCTCCCGCTCCCCTCGGCCATGGGGACGAGGTCCTGGCGCTCCAAGCCGATGAGGGCGGGGGCCTGGTCGCCGCGCCCAGCGAGCAAGCCGACGTCGGCGAAGCCGAGCTGGTGGTGCGCTCGCCGCAGGTCGGTCGCTTCTACCGGCGTCCTTCGCCGGATCAGCCCCCCTACCTGAGCCTGGGGGACGAGCTGAGTCCGGGCAAGACCCTGGGCCTGATCGAGGTCATGAAGACCTTCTTCCAGCTGCGCTACGGGGATGAAGCGCTCGGCAGCCTCCCCGAGAGGGCCAAGCTGGTTCGTTTCCTCGCCGAAGACGGCGAGGACGTGGCCCAAGGGCAGCCCTTGCTCGAGCTGGAGGCTCTGGACTAGGGCTAGGAGCCTTCTGCGACCCCGCCTGGTGGGAAGAGCGAGGCCGGCCGCGCAATGAAGGGAACGCCTGCAGGGGTCCCTTCGCTGCTGCAGGTTCTCTCCCTGCACTTAGCCCTAGCCGCCGCCTATTCGCGTGACACACGAAGCAAGTCGAGTTCCCCCCGGCCCTTCGACGCTCTCCACCACGCCAAGGCTCATTGCTGGTTTGGGCTTTGGCAGGACGATCGGGCACCTCCCGCCACAGCCGGACCCCGTCGTCCGAATCCAAGCCACTTAGGACCAAATGCGGCCACCCAGCGAGATCGCCAAGACGCGGCAGCTAGATTTAGGGCCGGACGGGGAGGTCCATGAATCTCGAGGTTACGCCCTCGCTGGAAGTCGTTTCGTTCAGCCGGTCGTTCAAGCTGCTCTTCCCAAGCACTCGCTCCGGCGTTTCCCTAGCGGAGCTCCTCGAGGGCGAGCTGTGGTCCCGGGTCTCCCAAGAGTGGCGGCTCGTCGCTGAGGGGCAGAACACCCGCTCCATCGTCACCTACGGTGACCAGCGCTACCTCGAGGTCCGAGAGCTCCAGCAGGACCAGCTGATCCACGCCACCCAGACCGAAGCCCAGTGGGCGGACCCGATCCTGAGCCCCCTCGACTCAGGCGAAGCCGCGCTGATGGCCGTATTCCTGGGCGAAGGCCTTCCTTGGCGCTGCAAGACCCAGGATCTGGCGATCCGCCTGCGCCTCAGCGAACGGCACTTGAGGCGCCTGCTCGCGCAAATGGAGGGACGAAACCTGATCCGTCGCGTGCGGGCCGGTCGGAATGGGTTATGGGTGCACCCCGGCAGTGAGGAGGACTGGGAGAGCGAAACGACCACGGTGCCATCCGACATCATTGGATCCCTGCGCGAGAGCGAGTCCTTTGGGCTCCTGTCCTCCAACAGCCTGGACCCTTTCCCCCTCGATCAGGCGCGCAAGGTGTTGGTCGGGCGAGGTCCCGAGTGCTCGCTACGGCCGGCCTCGAGCAGCGTCTCGCGCCACCACGCCGAGATCACCTGGAAGGGGGGACGCTTCGAGGTCCGTGACCTCGGCTCCACTAACGGGAGCTTCGTCAACGACAGCCCCGCGACGGAGCCCGTTCAGCTCCAGGTCGGCGACACGGTGCGCTTTGGCGATGCCGTCTACCTCTTCATTCGCCAGGGGGACGACGACGACGACCACTTGGCTGACAGCACTGCGCGCCTGATCACCTGAGTCGCTCCCACGGCGTAGAGGGCTCCGAGCCAGGCGAAGCGGCTCTCCTCCACGGATCGAAGTCCCTGGATTTCCAGTGACGGGTCCCCCGGCGCGCTCCGTCCTCTTGCCCGCGGGAGGGAAGCCCGCAGGAAGGGGGACACGTGATGAACACCGAATCGGGGCGCCTGGGTCGCAAACCAGTCGACCTCTCCCAGAGCGCTGGCGCGTTGGACGTCGCAGCGCTGCTGCTGGGCGCCATGTTGGCGCTGGGAGTCGGCCTGGCGCTGCTGAACTGAGACGATGGGCGAGGCCCCCCCTGAGCGCGGGGGGCCTCGCTCACGTCTCGGCGCTCCTCGCGTATCCTCGAGCGGGTGAACGACCACCCGAGCGCGCCGGACCGCAGCGCTCCCGAGCCCAACCCTCGCCTCCGCCACGGGGTCCGCTTCGGCTGCGCCGTCGTCCTGCTCTTGCTCCCGGCTTGGGGGGCAGCCGCGCACCTGCGTGCGCGAAAGGACCTGGACGCCGCCCTCGCGGCCGCCAAGAGCGAGGTCGCCAGCCGGAGCCAGCATCTCCAAGGCAGCCGCGCTCCGGTGTTCGGGGCCCCGACCCCGGGCAACGCGGCGGACGACTACGTCGCCGCGCTCTACGTGCTCAGCGCTGGCACCCCCAAGCAGCGCCCCGAGCGCTGGCAGGAGGACCCTCCCCTGGTCCCCGCCAGCGCGGTCCTGCTCGCGCAGCAGCTCGAGCGCGCGCAGCCGATCACGCCCGCCATGAGCGGCGAGCTCTACCGCCATCTCTCCAAGGGAGCGCCGCTCACCTCCGCGACCCAGGCGGTGGTCGGCTCCTACCTGCCCGTGCTCCAGTTCCTGCGCGAGGGGGTCCACCGGGAGCGCTGCGTGTGGGACTTCCCCTGGGAGGAAGGCTGGGGCGCGGCCGTCCCCAACCTGATCTCGGTGCGGATCCTCGGCGGGCTCCTCGCCTTCCACTCCCAGAACGACGCCGACCCCCGCCGCGCGCTGCGCACCGACCTGGAGCTGCTCGGTTTCGCGGCTGATCTGACCCTCCAGCCGCCGCTGATCACGCAGGTGATCGCCGTAGGCCTGATCGACACCGGCTGCAAGTCGCTCTGCAAGACGCTCGCGAGGCCAGACCTCTCGCGCGAGGACTACCTGCTCGCCCTCGAAGCCGTCGGCAGGATCCAGCTCGTCCCCACGCAGCGAACGCTCGACGACGAGAACCTGCTCACCCGGATCAGCCTGCTCGCGGACTCGGGCCGCAAGGTGCTCCCCGGCGCCCAGGGCTCCATGGGAGGCCTCTACGAGCTCGACGTGTTCGGCGCCTGGGAGCTGCGCAACCTGCAGCGGGTCTACGAGCGGACGCGCACCCTCCTGCGCGCCCCGCGGCCGGAGCGCCTGGCGGGCCTTCGTCGCCTCGAAGAGGAGCTCGAGGGCACGCGCTCCATCGTGCTCGGGATCGCGCAGCCCGACTGGTCCCTAGCCCAGGACCAGGTCTGGGGCGCGCGGATGACCTTGGCCTCTGCCCGGGTCCTGGTCGCCGCCCACCTCTACCGATGCGAGCACGGTCGATTCCCGGCGCGGCTCGAGGAGCTTCGGGCGCTGCTCGGCGGCGACCTGCCCGCGGACCTCTTCGGCGAGGGTCCCCTGCGCTTGTTCTTCGACGAGCGCAGCGACGAGCTGCGCTGCTCCTCGGTCGGCCCGAACGGCGTCGACGAGCAGAAGCTCGCCAAGGGCACGGGCGACGACTACGGCTCACGGACGCGGGCGCCCCTCGAGTAGCTACATCACGAGCCGGTAGAAGGACGCCGCGAAGCAGAGCAGCGCCAACGCGCCCAGCCAGAGCAGGAGCTTCCCGCCCCGGCCGCGCAGGTTGCCTAGCACGCGCTACTCCTCCAGCTGCTCGCGCACCCAGGCCAGGATCGGCTGCAGGCGCGCCGGCAGGAGGGTCGTCGCCGTGTCCAGGTCGACCCAGCGGCCCTCGTGGTGCTCGGGATGGCCCAGCTCCGGGTTGACCGGCAGGACCACGTCCTCGCGCTCGGTCCGCGCCAGGTAGTAGCGCGCGACCTTGCCGCGCGAATAGGGCGCCGTCTCGGCGTAGGCTGCCCCCCAGTCCAGGCGCAGGTCCGAGAGGTCGGCCTCTTCCCGGGCCTCGCGCAGCGCCGTCTGGAGCAGGTCCTCGCCCGCCTCGACCCGCCCCTTGGGGAAGTCCCAGTTGCGGTAGCAGCGCAGGACCAGGACCCGCCAGCCTCCCTCGTCGCGGCGCAGGGGCACGACGCCTGCGGCCCGCTCGCGCGGAGCGCTCAGGTCAGGCCCCAGGCGCGGAAGATCTGGAGGTCCATCCACTGCACCCCGTGTCGCGGGGTCCGCCCGAGGAAGCCGAGGTGCCCCCCGCGCGGGGAGCGCGTGATCGTGACCGCGTCCGAGACGCCGCCCTCGTCGAGGACCGCCG
>CALDQK010000666.1 GCA_937911525.1 uncultured bacterium | reverse complement strand
CCTGCAGCTTGGCCAGCTGGATCCGGACCCAGCGCAGGGTCTCGGGGTCTTGCTCGAAGCGCTTGACCCCGCTCAGCGAGCCCTCGAGCAGCTCGTCGTCCTCGAGCTTCTCGGCGATCTCGGCGCGCAGCTTCCAGCTCTCGAGGGCGCCGGCGCCCTCGCCCTCGACCTTGAGCGCGCGCTCGACCTCGCTCAAGGCGTCGCTGGGGCGCTCGAGCTCGTTCAGATAGAGCAGCGCCAGCTGCCGCCGCGCGACCGCCTCCAGGTCGGGCTCGCGCTCGGCCTGCGCCAGGCGCTTGAGCGCCTCGGCCACCTGGGGCAGGTCCTCGAGCTTGCGGTGCGCGCGGACCAGCGCCTCGCAGGCGGCCACCTCGCGCGGCGCCTTCTCGAGCAGCTTCTCGAGCGTCTCGACCGCGGTCTTGGCGTCGTCGAGCTCGTCGAGCTGCACCTTGGCCAGCTCGCGCAGGAGGGGCACCGGGTCCTTGGCCGTCTTCAGCTGCTTCTCGAGCAGCGCGACCAGGGCGTCCCAGCGCTGGCCCTGGCGGGTGAGCTTGATCAGCCGCTCCCAGGCCCAGGCCTCCTGCGGCGCGAGGCCGACCAGCTTCTCGAGGGCCTCGCGCGCGCCCTCGGGGTCCTTGAGCTTGAGCTCGCGCGCCTCGGCCAGGCGCTTGAGGATCACGACCGCGGCCTTGGTCTGCTCGGCCGAGCGCTCGGGGTGGAGCAGCTTGAGCTCGCGGTCGAGGACCTCGGCGTGCTCGGTCCACTTGCCCATCTTGCGCGTGATCAGCTCGAGCAGCTTGAGCGCGCTGGGCGAGCGCGGGCGCAGCTCGAGGGCGCGCTTGACGTCGGCGTAGGCCCGCTTGCCGTCCTTGAGCTTGTCGCGGTGCTCGGCGGCCTTCTCCCAAGCCTTGGCCCGCTCCTCGTCCTTGAGCTCGCTCAGCTGACCCTTGGCCTCGAGGGCCTCCGCCAGCCCGCGCGGGTCCTTCAGGATCGTGCTGACCTTGACCAGGCTCTTGACGACCGCGGCGTCCTGAGGCGCCTCCTTGAGCGCCTTGAGCAGGATCGCCTGGCTGCGCTCGGGCTGCTTGAGGCTCGACTCGTAGAGGTGCGCCAGGCGCTTGCGGGTCGCGACCCGCTCCTTGTCGTTCTCGGCCAGCTCGAGCTGCTGCCAGAGGGCCTTGGCCAGCCCCTCCCAGTCCTTCTGCTTCTCGAAGTGGCGCGTGATCGCCTTCAGGATGCGCGGGTCCTTGGGGCCCGCCTCCAGCGCGGCGGCGTAGGCGGCCGCGGCGGCGGGCTTGTCCTTGATGTTCTCGAACAGGATCGTGCCGCTGAGGAAGTAGTAGACCGCCGCTTGCTTGCTCGGCGCGGCCCCGGCCAGCGCCTCGTAGGCCTGGACCAGGAGCGAGTAGCGCCCCAGCTTGCGAGCCAGCTTCTCCAGCTCGTCGAGGGGGAGCCGGCTCTTGGGGTAGGCCTTGATCGCCTCGAAGTAGGACTGGAGCGCCTGCTCAGGGTCCTGCTTGCGCTGCAGCTCGGCCATCTCGACGCAGAGCTGCGCGCGCCGGCGCCCGTCCTCGGTCGCCTCGAGCTCGATCCGCATCACCTCCAGCAGGCCGGCGTCGTTCTTGTTGCCCTGGTGCAGGACCCGGAGCGCCCCCACGGCCGGCATGAAGCTGTTGCGGACCCGGAAGGCCGACATGAAGAGCTGCTCGGCCATGGCCGCGTCCTGGAGCTCGTCCGTCGCGATCTCGCCGGCCTTGTAGAGCATGCGCTCCTGGCCGCCCTCCTCGAGCTGCTGAGCGCGCTCGACGTAGAGGTCGACGAGGTTCTTCCACTCGCCGGCGGCGCGCAGGCGTCGCTCCTCGAGCTGAAATTCTCCCGCGCGCGCTGAAGGATCGGCCACGACACCTCGCCCCACCCGCCCAGGATCGGGCGGAGAGGCATCTAAGCACTCCGACAGGGTGCGAGCAACCGGAGCTCGCCCTGGCGCTAGTCTTGACCTTCGCGCCCGCGAAAGAGGGCCTCGAGGTCGGTCGGCTCCAGCTCACTCTTGGCCAGCCACACGAGGTTGCGCCAGTTGATCAAGAAGTGCGCCAGGACCGGCGCCAAGAGCGACCCCGAGTAGGCCCCCAGCAGGCCGAACCCGGCGCCGGCCAGGACCGCGAACAGGGTCCAGGGGCGCAGCTCGCGCAGCACGGGGAAGTGGACCAGCCCGAAGAGCAGGCTCGCGGCGGCGACCCCGAGCAGCACCGGCAGGTGGTCTCCCGGGGCGCTCCCCAGCCAGCCAGAGAGCTTCAGGATCAGGTAGGGCTGAATGAAGCCGCGGAAGAAGGCCTCCTCGCCCAGGCTGGAGTAGGCCGCGATCGGCAGCGCCCGCGAGGCGTCGAGCTCGGGGCCGAGCAGGTCGTCGTGGGTCAGCATCCGCTTGAGCAGCGCCGCCATGTCGCGATACCAGGGCACCCGCAAGAGCGGCGGGCCCGTCCCGATCACGACGGCCGCGAACACCACCGCCGCGCCGAGGGAGCCCCAGAGCTGGAGCGGGGTCGGCGGCAGGGTGAAGAGCGAAGGGCAACCCGAGGTCGCCGCCAGGAAGGCGCCGCCCACGAGCATGGCCGAGTACATCCAATAGAAGCGCGACACCGTGGGCTCAGGTTACGGGAAGGCGGGGCGAGGGCGGGAGCTGGGTGAGCACGAGAAACGAGGTCCGAGCGGGCTCCGCCCGTCGTCCGTGCCGCGTAGGCTGCGGCTCGATCGGGGGAATGATGAACGCGCTGAGAACTCTGACCGTGGCCGCGGCCGCGCTCCTGGTCAGCCCAGCGCTGGCTCAGGCCCAGGCGACCGACGCGGTCGGGCTGGGACTCGAGACGGTCGACGACGCGCAGGTAAAGCGCAGCCTGACCCTGGCCAGCGACTCCCTGGTCGCGCTCAGCGCCGGCCCAGGCGTGGGTGGGGCGCGGATCCAGCTCAACAAGAGCCGCTTCTTCGATCGGATCAACTCGACCCAGATCAAGCTGCGGATCTACGTGACGGGCAACCTCCTCCCCGGCGACGAAGAGGAGGACGAAATGTCCCTCTTCGAGCGCGAGACCCGCAAGGCGCTCTCGACGACCGAGAAGATCAACAAGGCGGTCCTGGGGGACGAGGAGGAGGGCGCGCCGAGCGAAGAGGCCGCCCGAGAGCCCGAGCCCGAGCAAGACACCTTCTTGCTGCGCGCGCGCCTGTTCATGGTCGGCAGCTATGGCAGCTCGGAGGCCGAGCGCGACTTCCCGATCCTGGGGGTAGGGCGCAGCGAGCTGCACGTGCGGACGCGCTCCCTGCGCATGGGCGGCGGCGTGCGGCTCGACGTGACGCCCTGGTTCTCGGTCCTGCCGACCCTCTCGCTGGCCTACAACAACATCCGCGGGCTCGGCGTCGGGAACGGGACCGACTCGGCCCTGCTGCGCCTGAACAGCAACCGGCGGCTGGTCAACTGGCGCGCCGAGTCGCTGACCTTCATTCCCCAGTGCGACTTCCGCTTTCGCGTCGGCTTCGACCCCTTCGAGCTGCGGCTGACCTGGGAGCTGAGCTACCTGCGCACGCGCACCTTCTCCTCGAGCACCAGCCTGCAGAGCTTCTCGAGCGACTCCTACCTGGCGGCGGCCAAGCTCGAGCTCGACTACAACACCAAGTGGCAGCTCTTCGGCATGGACGTGCACCTGATCCCCGCCCTCCGCTACGTGCGCCTCGGCGGCGACGCCCCCAGCGCGCTCAACACGAACGACGTGATCGGCGCCTCCTTCTCGGTCGAGAGCGACACCAGCGACTACATCCCCTTCACCAGCCGCTTCGGCGCGCGGATCAGCTACTACTGGGGGCTCAACCTCGAGGCCTGGAGCGTCGGCCTGACCTACGACTTCTAGCGCGCGGGGTCAGTCGCTCTTCCTGCCTCGCTTCAGCTCGAAGATCGCCATCGAGCAGGTCCTGGTCCCGAACACGTAGAGCCAGTTGCCCTGGGCCTGGCAGGTGTAGGGGAGCGAGACGCCGGGGATGTCCTCCACGATCACGGCCAGACGCAGGTCCTCGGGGCGGCTGATATCGACCGCCGCGAAGCCGCCGGGCTTGCGCTCGAGCGGCAGGAAGGCGTAGTCCCGCCAGCTTGGTCCGGTTGGCGCGGGCCAGCTCGGGGGCGAGGAGCAGGTCGAGCTGGCGGAACTCAGCGGGGTTGGTCACGTCGAAGGCGCCCAGCCCGCCGGGGTCGTCCCAGAGCGCGACGAAGAGGTGGTTGGGCCGCTCCGGCGCGATCTGACCGACGAGCTGGCGGTAGGAGGGGTCCTCGAGGGTGCGCGCGATCTTCATGGCGCTCGGGTCGCGGACGTCGATCGCGGTGAAGGCCTGGCTGTTCCCGAAGCCTCCCACGAAGGCGTAGCCGTCCTTGACCACCACGGCCTCGACGAAGGAGATCCTGGTGTCCACCGCCCCGACCTGCCGCGGCTGGCGCGGATCCGTGACGTCGATCGCGAGCAGCTCGCGCGAGTCGGGCGCGCTGACCAGGGCCACGGTCCGCTCGGGGGAGGGCCGATAGAGCGCCGTGTGGAGCGCGGTGAAGGGGCCCGTGCCGATCGCCTCGAAGATCGCCCCGCGCACCCGCTGCCCGAGGCTGGGGCTGGTGTCGAGCTCGAAGGAGCCCAGCGGCTTCAGCGCTTTGGGATCGGAGGCGTCGAAGGTCAGCAGCCGCCCCGCGCGGGCCACGATCACGAGCAGGTCCCCGAGCCGGTCCTGACCCTCGACGTCGTGCTCCTCGCAGGCGCGCGAGATCAGGCGCGGGCGGCTGGGCTCGCTCACGTCGTAGACCGAGACCCCGCCGCCGCGCAGGGTCAAGAAGAGCGAGCTGGGGTCCTCGGCGTAGATCCGTGACTTGACCACGTAGTCCAGCGCGACCTCGTCCCGCACGACCTCCACGAGCAGCGCGGACTCGATCGGGTCGCGCGCGCGCGGCCCCGCGGGGCGCTCGTCGGCCAGGAAGGGGTAGACCTGGCCCGCCGCGGGCTCGGGCGCGCTCGCGCAGCCTGCGAGCAGGCTCAGGGCGAGGAGGAGGCTCAGGGAGGCGCGCACCGGTCTACTCCTCGCGCTCGGGCACGAGCTCGAGGAAGGTCCCGAGGTCGCGCTCGAAGCGAGCCGCGCCCCAGACCGCGCTCCCAGAGCGCGCCCAGGCCGCGCCCACCGTCTCGGCGCTGGCGCGGTAGAGCGCGGGGCTGCCGAGCTCGAGCTGACCGTAGGCCGGGGTCAGCTCCTCGAGCTCCCGGTAGCGCCAGGACACGGGAGGGATCCGTTCGTCGCGCAGGACCTCGGTCATGCGCTCGCGAATCACCTGCGGCTCGTGCTCTTCGGTGCCCGCGAGCGAGAAGTAGGAGGGTCGCTCCAGGTAGATCGTGCGCCCGACGTGCTCGCCGAGCGGTCGCCCGGAGGTGACCGCGTCGTCGGGCAGCAGGACCCGCAAGGCGACGGGCCGAGTGGGGTCGGTCATGCGCGGCACGATGTCGATGTTGGTCACCGCCGCGGCCCCCAGGTCGTAGGGGGTCAGCAGGTGGGTCTCGTAGAAGCGCGACTCGAGGGCGCCGGCCGTCAGCTCTTCGGCCCACACCTCGCTGCCGATCCTGGGGGCGCCCATGGTGACGAGCTTCAGCTGGCGCCAGGGCCAGGCGCGCAGCGAGGCGGGCATCCCGCCGCCCTTGCCCTCGGGGTCGTAGCGGTCGCCGAGCAGGAGCGAGCTGGCGAAGACCTGCGCCAGGGCCCCGCCCAGGCTGTGGCCGCCGACCGTCACGATCCGCGGAGGACCCGCGCGACGCTGCGCGACCAGCCGGTCCAGCGCGATCAGCAGCTGCGGGATCGTCCAGTGAATGCTGCACGACATGCCGCGCGCGACCTCGTGCCCGGGCACGGCGCTGACCTCGGGGACCGGCACCAGCCGGAAGCCGAGGTCGGTGATCCAGTCGGGGTTGCCGTAGGCGTCCTCCGTCCCGCTGGCCTCGACCGCCGCGCGCACGGCGGAGCCGCTGCGGCTGCCGCGGAACATGATGTGCACGTCGTAGGTCTCCGCGTCGATCGTACGCACGAGGACCAGGCCGAGCAGGCTCTGCGACGAAGGCTGGAGCAGCTCGCCCTTGTCGCCCGTGGCGCCCTCGAAGGCGATCAAGAGGTCGGGGCGCGCCTCGTCTCCCTCAGCGCGCTCGCGCAGCGGGAGCAGCTCGACGGTCCCCGAGGTGACCGGGCCCGCGCTCGCGTGCCCCGCCCCGAAGGCGCGCCGGCTGATCCAGATCTCCCCGATCCGCGCCGAGATCCGGGGGTTGGGCTGGAAGTCGGACCACTTGCTCCCGTCGTTGGAGAGGGCTGGCGCGCCGGGGTCGATCTGCCCGTAGCGAAACAGGATCGGGTCGTGCAGCTCGTTGCTCGGCTGACCGGCGAGGATCCCGGGCCCGCGAATGGCGTCGAGGCCCACGCCCTGCTGCCCGGGGCCGACCCGCTTGGCCCAGCGCCACACGCGCTGCATGGCGGCCTCGCGGTCGCCGGCCTCCTCGTAGTAGCCGTCGTAGGCCCACACCAGGCTCTGCGCGTAGAGGTGGTAGGAGAGGATCGAGAGGTCCACCTGGAACACCAGCGGGTGATAGGGCTGGCCGCGCAGGGGCTGGCGCCGGACCCGCTCGGCGGCCTTCTCGGACATGTCGAGCAGCGGCTTAGCGCAGCCTCCGCTCAGGGTCACCAGGGCGACGAGCGCCACGCGCGCGAGGAAGCTCTTCATGATCCCCTCCAGCGAGGGAACCTACCTCAGCGGAAGGGCTTGCACGCTGAGTCGGCTGCCGAGTGATCCCCTGAAAATGGGGCCGCGCCGGTAACTCTTGGAGCCACCGGCGCGGTCTACTGGGTTGGCGGGCCTAAGGGCCCGTCGACGCTTAGGTCGCCAACCCCCCGATCATACAGCTACTACACATACGTAGGATCACCTCCTTTCACCCGGGTTCCCTCGGCCAGCCCGTGCTGTCTGTCGGACTCCGAGGCAAAGGGACCCGCCCCGCCACGCTAGCGGGAGACGAATAACGGCTTCCTTCCGCGGAACGAAGCCGGTGACTCGTTGATAGCACTCACGCCTGACAAGCTTGGCGAGCGCACCGCGATCGCGCCAGGGACGACGCGCGCGCGGCGCCCCTAAGTTCACTCTGCGTGGGGATCTAGCGGAGCGCTCGAGGGTCGCGCGCTCGAGTCCGTGGGCTCGAACGCGCAGCGCGCGGGTCCCCAGCGGGAGACCCGGCGCAGCTCGACAGAAGAGCTCTTCTTGGCCCCTGAGGGCCAGAAGACCGCCTAGAAGATCGTGTAGATGAAGGGCGCGATCGCCGAGCCCTCGGCGAAGATGATCACCGCCGAGAGGAGCAGGAGCACGATCACCAGAGGCGCGAGCCACCACTTCTTCTCTTCCTTGAGGAAGAGCAGGAACTCGCCCATGAGCGAATCGGGCGCGTCGTCGTCGTCCGCCACGATCTCGCCGGTGGGCTGAATCGGCGCCTTGGCCTGCGCGTCGTCGCTCTTGACCCCCTCGGGGGCCCCAACCTCGTCTCCAACAGGAGTTTCGGTCGTGGTGGCTTCGGTCGTGTCCGTCTTGGTCTGCGCGTCCGACATGGATTTCGCTCCGGTTGCGCAAGATGTTACGGACGCTCATCGGGGAAGTCCAGCTTCGAATCACCGTTGGAAGTGGGCCGCCAGGTCCGATGGGTTGGGGGGTTCGCGCCTGACTGCTAGTGTTGGGGTAGACCTTTAGGAGCAGCACCCATGTCACGTCATCGAATTTCGGCTGTGCTCCTCTCCCGCGCCCTCCTGGTCGCGGGCTGCGCCCTGCCCCTCCTCGCCGCCCCCGCGACGGCCCAGGAAGGCGGACAGGAGTTCACGCCCAGCAACGAGGAGCTCGACCGCGACCTCGACGAGAGCCTCGCGGAGGAGTATTCCGAGCCCGAAGCCCCCAGCGAGGCCGCCAAAGAGGATCACCGGGACTGCTGCGGGCACGACGGGCACCACCACGACGAGGGGCCCGACGACGACGACGGTCACGACCGCCTCCGCCTGCGCTTCGGCGGCCTGGCGGCCTACGCGTGGACCAACCTCGGGAACCTCGAGCTCAGCCACCGCGAAGGCAACTCCGGCGGCGGCGTGATCGAGCTGGCGCAGGAAGAGGACGACGACTTCGAGTTCGACAACGGCGCCGGCATGTATCGCGCCTGGATCGGGATCGGTCGCTACGTCTCGCTCCAGGGCGGCTGGTTCCACGGCCGCTTCGGCGACACCAACGCCCTGAGCAACGCCACCAACGGCACCCCCGGCTTCACCTTCGGCAGCACCCGCTTCAACACCGGCGACATCGTCGAGATCAACCAGGAGCTACGCGTCGCCGACTTCGACGTGGTGGTCCACCCGCTGACGCTCAAGTGGATCCGCCTCGACTTCAGCCTCGGCGCTCGCTACGCCTACTGGGCGACTCGGATCGAGCGGCTCAACCGCGGCTACACCAAGGAGGAGGACCGCATCGAGGGCCTGATCCCGATGGTCGGCTTCGGGATCACGGTCAGCCCCGTCGCGCCGCTCTCCTTCTTCCTGCGCGGCAAGGTCGGCACGATCGAGTACGAGCGCGAGGGCGGCTACTACCGGCGCAACAACGGCCAGCGGCGCTACGTCGAGCCCAAGGAGCGCGAGCACACCTCGGCCGAGCTCGACGCGGGCATGACCTTCACGATCGCCAACACCTTCGGCTTCATCGTCGGCGCTCGCCTCCAGTACATCGAGCTCGAGCGCGTCGTCCCCGACCGCTCGAGCCGCGTCGAGGGCTACGCGAGCAGCCTCTACGCCGGCGTCCTGCTGAACTTCTAGTCAGGAAGTCGACGAAACGTTCGAGGAGCTGTCGCGAGGGCGACAGCTCCTTCGCGTTCCGGATGCCGAATCTTGGCGCCCTTGGCGTCCTTGGCGGTTCGATCCAAGAAGGCAGGAAGGAGCTGTCGCTGTCAGCGGCAGCTCCTTCGCGTTTCGGAGTTTGAACGGAGAAAACTAGAAAACTAGAAAACTAGAAAACTAGAAAACTAGAAAACTAGAAGGCACGGGGGGAGCAGCCTTCTTCGCGTTCCGGAGATTGAACGGAGATCGCCCTGTGCGGTGGCGCCTTGGTGCCTTCCAGTTTTCTAGTTTCTCCGTTCGTATCTTCGATCCAGAGGGCGCTGCCGCAGTCAGCGACAGCCCCCTCGCATCCAGCTAAAGTCCTGCCTGCATGGACGACCGCCAACCGACTCCTCCGCTGCCGACCACCGAGGCCCGCTCGGGCGCCCGCCTCGACGAGGCTTCTCCGCTCGAGATCGCGCGCCTCTTCCAGCAGGCCGACCGTGACGCGGCCGCCGCCGTCGCCGCCGCCGAGGAGTCGATCGCGAGCGCGATCGAGCAGGCCGCGCGCGCTCTGGCGAGCGGCGGACGGGGCGTGCTGACC
>CALDQK010000665.1 GCA_937911525.1 uncultured bacterium | reverse complement strand
GGATACGCGCCCTCCCACGCCACCAAGAAGACGCATCCCGGGCTCCGCGACCGATTCAAGATCGTGAGCCTCGCGACGCTCTACGGGATGGGCGTGACCACGCTGGCTCAGCGACTCGACGTCACACCGGCGGTCGCGCGCCACCTGCTCGAGCAGCATCGCGACACTCACAGGCGGTTCTGGCGCTGGTCACAGGCCGCGCTCGACTACGCGGAGCTGTCGGGGGGGATTTCCTCGGTCTTCGGCTGGACGCTCCACGTCGCAGAGAAGACGAAGGCGACGACCATCAGGAACTTCCCCGTGCAGGCAAACGGCGCCGAGATGCTGCGTCTGGCCTGCATCCTGGCGCACGACCGCGGGGTCGCACTCTGCGGAGTCGTCCATGACGCCGTCTTGATCGAGGCTCCGGTACGGGAGCTCGAGGACGCCATCGCCACGATGGTGGCCTGCATGAAGGAGGCGAGCGCCATCGTGCTCGGGGGCTTCGAGCTTCGCGTCGACGTCGAGACGGTGCTCGCGCCCGAACGCTGGCCCGGCGCGGAAGAGCACCGAGTCTGGCGGTTGGTGACCGAGGCCCTGGGCACCGCGGCGTAGGTCTCCTGTGCTCTACGTTGACCAGACCGAGCTGTTCCTAAAGGGGCCCATCGACTGGTCCTGGCTGGCACGTGCGGGCCAGCTCTCGGGACGCGCGCTTCACGTCGCTATCGCCCTGGCGATGCAGTGCGGGCTTGAGCGCGGCCTCTCGTTCAGAATGCGCCGACGGTTCTGCTCGGACCTCGGACTCGAGCGGACCGCAGTGTATCGGGGGCTCAAGAAGCTCGAGCAGGCCGGGCTGGTCCGCGTGCAGCGTCGACGTGGTGCGCGGCCCATCGTGTCGCTGGTTGGCTTTGAGCTGCGGTCGCGGGTCGGGTGAGCGGCGCGGCGCACCAGAACGCTTCGGCGAGGTCGAGGCGTCAGGGGAGTTGGCGTCCCTGACAGGGAGTCGTGGCGCAACCGCCGCGAAGGTCCATGCGGCGCGGAGGTACGGAGCATGTGCGACCCCCGCCGACGAGTATGGTCACCCGATCGGACGGAGCATCTTGCGACCGGGCGTTCTACTGGTGCTCGGGGCCGAGCTCGAGCACCAGTAGGGCGTTGCGCGCCTGCATCAAATCGCGGACCTGTTGTTAGCGCGCACCCCTGCTGAGGGGTTCGGGGCCGAGAAGCCTCGTTCCGCGTTCGCCAGGGAGCAGCCCAGCAATTCATCTGCTCGCTCCGCGTTGCGTGCACGGTCGCAAAGGCTCGCCAGATGACGGGTTTCGCCCAGGCCCTGGACATCGACAGGACGAGGCAGCACTAGCCTTCCCTCGTCAGAGTGTCCCTCCAACCTCAGCATCATCTCCCCCAACGCCTCACGCTCGAGGGACGTTTCGATGCGCTTGATCTGGTACCGCGACCGAACCGTTCGGCCGTCGCTCTCCGTCCGGACTTCCTCCAAGTCGTCCCAAGGCGCTGGGTCGACTTCGATCCGTAGCTCGGTCAGCCCATGCTCTTCGCGCGCTCGGACACGCAGGAGCTCGACACATCGGCTCGCCACGAAGATGTCTGCGTCGCGGTCTCCCGCCTTCGCGATGAGCTTCTTTCGGCCCATGGAAGTGCATCGTCGCACGAACGCGTGACGGGGAGGTCGTGGCTGCGCAGGGGCTCCTACTCTTCGAGGGGCGGGTCGTGATGCCCTCCGCGCTCGAGCGACGCTTCGATCCATGTGCCGGTTCACCGACACCGCGTGCCAGACCTTCTCTTGAATCTTGAGAAGTATTGGTTCACGCTGAGCCCATGATCGCGAAGCCAAAGGCCAGGACGCTCGAGCCCTTCGCCCGCTGGGAGCGGGACATGCTCGAGATCAACGCGGGACGGCGTGGGATCACGCCGCGGCAGATGGAGCGGCTGCTCGCGAAGGAGGCGATCCGGCGGGGCTTCATCGGGTTCGCGCCGGACGCCGCGGCGCCTCGCGAGCTCCGGGAGAAGCTCGCGGAGCATGGGCTGAGGTTCGCGACGTGGGACGACTCGACTCGCTATCCAACGGGCCGGCTCTGCGCCGTGGAGGCGGACGTGCTCGTGGGGGACCACGACGAGCTGGAGCCGGTGCGGGTGACGCAAGAGGGGGTCGTCGCGGAGGTCAAGATGGCGCGCCGGTCTGCGCTGTCGGGGACGGCGTACGCGTCCTTCGGCAATCTGGGCCGGGAGCGGGACGCGCTCGACGCACACCCCGACATCTACCTGCTGGTGGTGATCGACGAGGGACGGGTCTGCGTCATCACGCACGAGGAGGCGCTGAAGGTCTGGGACTTTCTTCAGGCCGGCGGGGAGATCCGGCGCTTCAGCCTCATCAACCGCGGCACGACGCTACGGGCTGCGATCAGCAAAGCCAAGACGGGGCTCGATCTCGCGTTCCCGCGGGTGAGGTTGGCGTGAGCGACGGCTCGGGAGATCGGAGCTCCGGCGGCGTGCGTGTCGTGCGGTGGAACGGTGGCGAGGCGGAGTTCGCGGAGGTTTGCTTCCAGCACCCTCTCTACGGGGACGTGACGCTCGAGGCTCTCGGGTTGCTGCCACCCGGCGCGGAGGAGCCGAGCGCTGGGTGGGAGGACCTGTCGCAGCAGGTGGGGGAGGAGGCCGTGAGGACGCCGCTGGGCTTCGCGTCGCCGGAGCAGGAGCTGTCGCGTCTCATGCGGGAGGTCGTGTCCCGGCTGGACACGCTCCTGGAGCTGGGGAGGACGCGGAGCGCTCCGCGACGATCCGCCAAGCCCCGAAAGAGCCGCCCGGCGGTGGTGGTCGACGAGTTCACGATGGCGCGGGCGCGGCGTCGGCTGGAGGAGATGGGCCTTGGAGGAGACGATGGATCGACGTGAGCGGGGGACGGGCGGCGTCGACGAGGTGCCCGGGCGGGGGTGGCGGGCTCGTCTCCGTCTCCCGAACGGCAAACGCCGGCTGCTCGGCTACTACGACACGCGCGTGGAGGCAGAGGCGATGCTCGCGGCTGCCCGCATCCACCTCGCCGGCACGAAGCATGATCCGAAGCGGAAGCGCGGCTACACGGTGGCGTCGTTCGCCAAGGAGTTCCTCGCGCACGCCGACAGGACGCGCCGGGACGCGAGCGGGATCCGGGCTCGCCTCGAGCGCTACGTGCTCCCTGCGCCGATCGCCCAGCGGCGGCTCACGGACGTGACGCCCTCCCTCTGCCGCCAGTGGCTGCGGGAGCTCACGGAGCGAAGGCACCACCGCACGGACAAGCCGCTCGCGAAGCAGACGCTGCGGAACGCCCGGGGGGCGTTCGTCTCGCTCTTCAATCGGGCGCGAGAGCTGGACCTGGTCTCGCGGAACCCCTTCGACGACGCTCCGCTGCCGAAGGGCGCCGTCTCGCAGGAGACCTCGGACGAAGAGGGCTGGACCTTCCTCTCGCAGCAGGAGATCGCCGCACTCTTCGAGATCGACCTGACCCTCGAGCAGCGCACGGTGCTGGCGCTCGCCATCTACGCTGGGCTCCGGCAGGGGGAGCTTCACGGGCTCCGCTGGGGAGACGTGGAGCTCGAGGGCGAGCGGCCCCAGCTGGTGATTCGCCGCTCCCGGAGCGGGCCGACGAAGGCCGGCAAGGTGGGGCGGGTCCCGCTGCTCCGGCCCGCGGTGGCGGCCCTTCGTCGCTGGTCTCGCGAGGTGGGCGAGGTCACGCCCGAGGCCTTCGTCTTCCCCTCGCCGCGGGGCGGCCACTACGCCCGCGGGCACGACTTCGGGTGGTCGGACCGCAAGCGCCGCCGAAAGGGGGAGCTCGAGGTGTTGCCGGGGCTGAAGAGCCGCGCGGGGATCGAGCGCCCGGTTCGCTTCCACGACCTGCGGCACACGACGGCCTCGCACCTGCTCATGGGGAGCTGGGCGCCGGAGATCGTGGCTCGGCCCTACCGCCTGGAGGAGGTCTGCGAGTTCCTCCGCCATGGCGACATCGCGGTGACCCAGCGGTACGCCCACCTGGCCATCGATTCGCTCCACGCGCTGGCGAGCCCGGGGCCCGAACTGCACCCCAAAGTGCCCGAGTTTGGGGTGCAGTTTGGGGTGCAAAAACGCGAAATCGGCCGAGCGGCCAAAAAGCCGTCGACCGATTCGTCGAATGATTCCGGGGAGTTGTCGGAGCCACCTACCAGACTTGAACTGGTGACCTACGGTTTACGAAA
>CALDQK010000664.1 GCA_937911525.1 uncultured bacterium | reverse complement strand
GCGGCGGCGGTGGTAGCTACGGCGGCGGCGGCGGCGGCGGCGGCTACGGCGGCGGCGGCGGTAACAACTACGGCGGAAAGACCTACGGCGGCGGCAACGAGAGCAACCAGGGTCCGCCCATGGACGCGCCCATGAACGAGGCCATGGGCGTCCCCGAGAGCGACCTGCCCTTCTAGGCCCTTGGCCGATTCGCCCGAGATCGCCCTCGAGACCGACCTCGGGCGCTTGATCGCAGGAGACGGGGTCGAATGGCTCCTCGGCGTCGAGCCGGGGAGCGTCGACCTCGTCGTCGCAGATCCCCCCTACAACCTGCGCAAGGCTGCCTGGGACGATCTGGGCAGCCTGGACGACTACCTGGCCTGGAGCGAGCGCTGGCTCGAGGCCGCGCGAGCGGCGCTCTCGCCCACGGGGACCCTCTACGTAATGGGCTTCCCAGAGGTCCTGGCCCACGTCCTGGCGCGGGTCTCGGGGCGCTGGGCGCGGGCGCGTTGGCTGACCTGGTACTACCGGAACAAGGCCAACCTGCGGAACGACTGGGGGCGCTCTCACGAGTCGATCCTCTGCCTGCGCAAGGGGAAGCGCTTCACCTTCAACACCGACGCGGTGCGGGTCCCCTACAACCGGCACACCACCCGCTACCCCGAGCGCACCCAGGCCGAGACGAGCCAATACGGGGGCAAGCGCAAGGAGCGCTGGCAGCCCCACCCCTTGGGGGCGCGACCCCGCGACGTGCTCGAGGTCCCGGTGCTCGCCAACGGGACCAAGGAGAAGACGGCGCACCCGACCCAGAAGCCCGTCCAGCTGATCCGCAAGCTCGTGCTCGCCTCGAGCGACGAGGGCGACCTGGTCGTCGACCCCTTCGCCGGCAGCGGAACGACGGCCCTGGTGTGCGAGCTCCACGGCCGACGCTGGGTCACGCTCGATCAGGAGCCCGACTACGTCGAGCTGGCGCGTCAGCGCCTGCTGGACCCGGCGGCCCACGCTGGCGCCCAGACCACCGACAGCGAGGCCCGCACCAGCGCGCGCCGGAGCAAGCTGCGGTGAGCAAGCGCGACTGCCCGCGCTGCGAGAGCCCCATGGTCGGGCGCCGCTACGACGGGACCGCCGTCCAGAGCTGTCCCGGCTGTCACGGGCTGGAGGTCGGCCTGCGGGACCTGCGCCGGATCGCTGAGCGCCTGGCCCGCGACCTCGTCGGCCAGATCGACCTGGACGCCCCGAGCCCCGCGGGAGCAGGCGACCCCAGCGGGGGCCTGGTCTGCGCCTGCGGCGCGAAGATGGACAACTTCGCCTACCTCGGGCTGCCCGACGTGCGCCTCGACCGCTGCGAGTCCTGCGAGCGTGTGTGGCTCGACGCCGAGGAGCTCGAGCTGGTGGCGCGGACCTGCGCGCGCTCGGAGGCCCGGATCCGCGCCCTCTACGAGGACGCCCGCCGGGGTCGGCAGACCTACGTCGACAACCCCGAGGAGGTCATGCGGGGAGCGCGGCGGAGGGTCGAGCGCCACGACGTGTGGGAGCTGATCGAGCCGCTCTTCGAGCTCTAGGGCTCCTCCTCCAGGGCCAGGACCGTCTCGCGCAGGATCTCGGCCGCGCCGAGCTCGCGGGCCAGGGCGCCGTCCTCGCGCGAGAGGAACTCGACCTGCGAGGAGAGGTCCACCAGGCGGGCGGCGAGGCGCCAGCGCTCGTGCAGCTCCCCGCCCGCGGCGCGGTAGGCCTGCGCGAAGGCGTCCACGAAGGGCTCGGGCGGGCCGCCCCCGGGGCGCCGCCGACAGAGGTTGCCGAGGTCGCTCAGGGGCGTGCCCGCGTGGGACCACTCCCAGTCGAGCAGCGCCCGCAGCTCGCGCCCCTCGGGGCTCATGAGGACGTTGGTCGGGTTGAGGTCGCCGTGGATCCAGCGAGCCGCGCTCCCCTGAGTGAGCGCCCGGTGGCGCTCGACCTGCTCCAGGCAGCGCGCGCGCCACTCGGGACCGAGCCGCTCGCCGGCCCGCCCTCGCAGCGCCTGCCCGACGTAGGCCAGGAGGGGGTCCTCCTCGCTCCCCTCGAGGTGATCCCAGGGCTCGACTCCGAGGGCGCCCTCAGCGTCGAGGGCCAGCCAGCCAGAGCGCGGCCAAGTCCGGGCGTGCAGGGCCGCGAGCGCGGGCCCCAGGGCTTCGCCGGCCGCGCGCCAAGCGGCCTCGTCCCCCCTCCTCCACAGCTCGCCCAGCTGCTGGCCCGGCACGAAGGGCTGGATCGAGAGCGCGTGCCCCGCGTGGGTGGGCTCGCGCGCGAGGAGCGAGGGGACCGGGACCAGCGAGCCGGCCTCGGCCAGCACGGCCGCCTCGCGGGAGAGCGCCGAGGGGCCGCCCGCGACGACGCGCACCACGAGGTCATGACCCGGCGCGCGCGCTCGCAGCGCCGTGTTGGCCTTGCCGCCCGCCAGGGGGCTCAGCCGCCACTCGGCAGCGGGGGCCGCGAAGCGCCCGGCGAGGAGCTCCGCGAGCAGCGCTGGGTCGAGCTCGACGAGGGGGTTGCGCCGCGCGCTCAGCGCGTCACTCGGCCTTCTTGCCGCTCGGGTCGATCCGCACGGTCTTCGTCCCGGGCGCCGGCTTCAGCTCGAGCTTGCGCCCGATCTCGACGTTCTTCTCGAAGCTCGAGACCACGATCTTGACCTTGTCGCCGCGCCGGTTGCGCTGCTCGACCAGCGCGATCCTGAGCGGCTCCTCGCTGAAGGCCATCCGGGTCTCGAGGATCGGCGACTTCTCGTCGCGCGGGCGCAGGATCAGCACCCGCCGCTGCGAGTCGTCTCGCTCGAGCCGCAGGCGGTAGCGCTCGGGCAGGCGCTCGAGGTCGGTCCCGAAGAGCGGAAAGGGCGTCGGCGGCGCCGCGCCCTCGGCGAGGGGAAACACCTCGATCCGCTTGAGGCGCGGGTAGTGCATGCGGGCCTCGAGCGGGGTGACGAGCAGCTCGGTCTCGGGCTTGCCGTCGCGACCCTGCACGACCATCAGCACGTCGCGGCCGGAGAGCAGGGTCTCGCCGCTGCGCATCAGGGGCTTCTTGAGGATCCGCAGCTCCTTGATCTGCTTGAAGCGGACCCGCAGCGAGCGCACGTCCTTCATCGCCTCGGACCACTCCTCCAGGAAGGCCTTGATGTTGGGGTCTGGGATCTTGGGGTCTGGAAGCTCCGCGTCCGCCGCAGGAGGCGCGGGGGTGGGCGAGGCGTCCTGCGCGAGCGCCGGGCAAGCCAGGCTCAGCGCGAGGGAGAGGAGGAGGGGGCGGGTCGAGCTCACGCCGCGATCCTAAGGCCAAGGTGCAGACCCAACAGGCCGGCGCAGCTCGAGCAGCGCCGGCAGCACGACCACCGACGCCAGCAGGCAGCCGGTCACGCCCAGCAAGGTCAAGAGCCCCACGGACGCGATCCCCCGGTTGCGCGAGAGCGCCAGGCTGCCGAAGGCGACCAGGGTCGTGAGCGAGGTCAGCAGGACCCCGACCTCGATCGCGTGGTCGCGCGGACTCTCTGCGCCGAGGTGCCCGTGGACGACGTGGATCCCGTCGTCCACGCCGAGCGCGAGGACCATCGGCAGCACGCCGAGGTTCATCAGGTTGAGCTGCGCGCCGAGCAGCACGAAGGCCCCCGCCGTCCAGAGCGTGCCCAGGGCGGCCGGGAGCAGGGCCAGGGTCGCCAGCCCCGGCCGCCCGAAGCGCAGCAGGAGCACGACCACGACCGCGAGCGCCGTCAGGAGCGAGACCTGCTCGAAGTCGGCGCCGATCTGGCGGGTCGCCTCCGCGCTGACGTAGGGCAGGCCGCTGAGCAGGCCGCGGACCTCCTCGCGCGCGAGGAGCGCGGCGACGTCGTCGGCGAGCGAGGTCCGCGCCCCCTCCTCCCACAGCCCCGTGGGCGGCGTGAGCAGGATCAGCCCGGCCGCGCCCGCGGGACCGACGTGCACGAAGCGCTCGACCAGGCCGCCGAGCCCCGCCGCGCGCAGGGTGTCGAGGTCGGCCGGCTGGCGGCGGGCGAGCGCCCGCTCCCAGCCCGCGAGGACCGGCCCGAAGGCCTTGGGCTCGAAGCCCACCTCGACCATGGCCGCGCGCAGGTCGGCCCGCGCCTGGGCCGGGTCGATTTCGCGCAGGAGCGCCAGGGCGCGCTCCTGGTCGGCCCGCGAGGGGAGCAACCCCGCCGCCGAGGCCCTGGCGCTGAGGCGACCCTCGGCGACCCAGGCCTGGAGGGTCGGCTCGAGCCGGTGGGTCGCCGCGAGGAGCGCCGCTTCGTCGTCGGCCTCGATCAGGAGGACCAGGGGGTCGAGCCCCCCGCCGAACACCTCGCCGATCGCGTCCTGGGCGCCCAGGGGCCGGGAGTCGCGCGCGTGGAGCTGACGCAGGTCGCCGCTGAAGGTCGGCGGGTCGCGCAGCACGAGCGCCCCGGCGCCCAGGCTGAGCAGACAGGTCGCCGCCAGCACGGCGCGCGGGAAGCGGCGCGCCCCGCGCACCAAGCGCTCGACCCCGAAGGAGCGGGCGGGCGGGGGCGCCTCGCCCCGCGGCAAGGTCCAGCCGAGGAGCGCCGGGACGAGCGCCAAGGCCCCCAGCAGGCAGGCCGCCAGGCCGCAGGCGGTCACCAGGCCCATGTCGGCCAGGAAGCGCTGGTGGGCGCGCTGGAAGGCCAGGAAGGCCGCGATCGAGGTCAAGGCCGCCAGGGCCAGGGCCCCGCGCGTGCGGACGAGCGCCTCGTGGGCCGCCTCCCGCGGCGCGCGCCCCCGCGCCGCCGCCGCGCGCGCCGCGCTGCAGAGGTGGATCGTGAAGTCGACGCCCAGCCCGACGAGGACCGAGGCGCAGCCGAGGGAGAGGACGGTCAGCTCCTCGCGCAGCAGCCCGAAGAGCCCCAGCCCGACGACCAGCCCCCAGCTGGTCGGCGCGAGCAGGAGCGCCGTCCGCCAGGGAGCGAGGCGCAGGCCCCAGGCCAGGAGCAAGAGCGCCAGCACCAGGCACAGCCCGAGCCCGCGGGTGATGTCCTCGCGAATGATCCGCTCGCTCTCCTCGGCGAAGAGGTGCCCGCCCGTGGCGCGCACACGCAGCTCGCTCGCCCAGGGCTGCGCGAGCACCTCGCGCTCGGCCTGGCGCAGGGTCTCGGTCACGCGCCGGGCGTAGCCCAGGTCGCTCGTCCCGCGCGAAGTGACGACCGTCACGAGCAGCGCGCGCCGATCGGCCGAGAGGGCCAGGGGCGAGTCGCCGGCGAAGCGCTGCGCGCCGCGCAGGGTCGCCAGCCGGCGCACGAAGGGGCGGTGCAGCTCGAGCGGGTCCTGCTCGACCCAGCCCTCGACCTCGCCCAGGCCGAGCAGCGCGAGCCGCTCCGCCTGCTTGAGCAGCTGGGCCTCGAGGCCCGCGGGGTCGAGCAGCTCGCGCAGCTCGTCGAGCCGCTCCGGCTCGAACCACAGGGGCCCCGCCTCGCGCAGCAGGCGCGCCAAGGTCTCGTCGGCCGCCCCCGGCGGCCCGAGCTCGACCCGGTCGACCAGCTCGCTCTCGCGCAGGCGCGCCGCGAGGGCCTCGCCGCAGCGCACCAGGCGCTCCTCGTCGGGGGTCGGGCTCTCGATCAGGAGGTAGGCCCGCTCGTTGAGCCCGAACAGCCGGGCCGTCCGGCTGAGGACCCGCGCCGCCGGCGTCTCGACGACCTCGGCCACGTCGACCTGGAAGCGGAGCGAAGCGATCGACGCGCCCGCCAGGGCGAGCACCAGCGCGGCCAGGGCGAAGGTCGCGAATGGACGCCGCACCGGCAGCCGCGTGAGGCGCTCCTGGAAGACCCCGAACATGGAGGGACGATACCCGTGGGGGCTGTCGCTGGAACGGAGAGCGCCCGAACTCGGGAGCGACAGCTCCGAAACGGGAAGGAGCTGCCGCCAGAGCGCAGCTCCCTCTCTAGCGAGACAATGAACGGTGAAAACTGGAAAACTCGAAGAAGGCAGCTCTGCCGAGCAGCCAGCGCGCTTTCCAGTTTTCCAGTTTTCCCCGTTCCAGCTGGCGAAACCAAACGCCGGCCTCGCGCTCTACAATCCTGCAATGCTCAGGCGCATCAACGCCTACTTCACGCGGCGTCGGCTGGCGGGCACGATCGTGCTCTTCGCCCTGGCCCTCAACGCCTACGTCGACTACCGGCTCTTCCTGCGCAACCCCGACGAGCTCGAGGCGCAGGCCAAGCGCTTCCTCCAGGCCGCCCTGCCTGGCTACCGCGCCGACTTCGGCGCCCGGACCGAGTTCAACCTCTTCACCGGCCGCCTGCGCCTCTACGACGTCAAGTTCCACCGCCGCGAGGACGAAGAGCAGGTCCTGTTCGAGGTGCCCGAGCTGGTCGTCGAGAGCGACAAGCTGATCCCGACCCAGCTCAAGATCCGCGCGATCCGGCCCGTCGCGAACCTGGAGGTCGGCCCCGAGGGGCTGCGCGGGATCGACATCCAGGGCAGCGAGGACGAGCCGCTGACCAGCCTGCCCCTCGACCTGCAGGTCGAGATCGAGGGCGGCCAGGTCCGGCTCCTGATCGACGACGTCGAGGGGATCTCGGCCGAGCTCCTGGTCACCCAGATCGGCACTCTGCCTGGGCGCCCGCTCGTGGTGCGCAAGGACCTCTCGCTCGAGGCCGCCCTCGGCCTCTACGCCGGAGCCCTGGTCCCGCGCCAGCCCGGCTCTCCGCCCTCCTCCTTGCCGGGCGTCCCGCCCAACCGTGAGGCCCGCGACATCGTCCCGGCCCTGACCGTCGAGCTGACGCGGACCCGCGACGGGCCCCTGGCCCTGGTCGCTGGCGGCCGGGTCTCGATCACCCAGGTGATCCGCTCGCTGATCCCGCTCAAGTTCCAGACCAACGTGTGGGACGAGATCGGGCCCCTGCGCGGGGCGGCCGACATTCAGGCCCGGGTCGTGGTGCCCACCGAGGGCGGCGCCACGGTCGGGGTCTCGATCGAGCCGATCCGCGCCGCGATCAAGCCCAAGAACTTCCCCGTCGAGATCAGCGAGATCGGCGGCGGCGGTCGCTTCGAGGTCACGGTCGCGATCCCCGCCGAGGGCGGCGAGCCGCAGTTCCTCGGCGTGGGCTGGGAGGGCCTGCGCGCCAAGATCTCCGCCGAGCGCCTCGGCGACCCGGGGATCGGCGACCTCGTCAGCCGCGGGATCGTCTACCCGGGCCGCGCCGAGGAGGGGGTCTCGATCCAGATCCAGGTCATCGCCAAGGACCTCCCCCTCGCCCCCCAGATCGTGCGGGCCTTCCCGCCGGCGATCCGCGAGGTCTACACCCAGTTCGACCCGCAGGGCGTCCTCCCCGAGGCCCACGTCATGATCACCAAGGGGCCCGAGGAGCGCGACGTGCTCGTGCTGCGCGACGGGCAGCGCCTGCCCGGGCTGCTCGATCCGCGGGTGCACCTCGTCGAGCGCCCCTCGGACGGCGCCAAGGTCCCCTCGCCCAAGCAGCCCTTCCAGACCGGCCTCGACGCGGCCCTGCGCTTCACCGACTTCCAGGGGCGCGAGCGGCTCTACCCGGTCCGGCTCGTGGACGAGGTCATTCGCAACGACTCCCCCCAGATCGCGGTGTGGGTCCCGCGCCTCGACGGCCAGGTCTCGGCCTGCTTCGAGGAGGTCCCGGCCCGGATCGACCAGCTGCAGGGCTGGTTCAGCCTGCGCGAAGGCGCCAACGTCGAGCTCGAGGCCCTGGGCCGGCTCAAGGACCTCGGCGGGCGCGCGCGCGTGCGCGCCAAGGTCATGCACGGCGACGTGATCTCGGTCCAGGTCGAGGCACGCGAGGTCCCGGTCTCCGCGGCCCTCGTCGAGTGCATGCCCGGCTCGAGCAAGGACATGCTCCGCCCCTTCCGCCTGCAGGGCGGCGACCTCGACGCCGACGTGACCGTGGTCAAGGCGCACGCCAACGCCCCGATCCAGCCCGTGGTCAAGGCGCGCGTGCGCGGGGTCGGCTTCGACCACGAGGCCGCCAGCATGGCGCTCGTCGGCTCGGGCAGCGTGACCGTGATCCCCCGCTTCGAGGAGGAGGGCCAGGACGACCCGAGCCGAATCGACGTCGCCATGGACCTCAGCCTGACGGGGAAGGGCGTCACCGCCGCCCTCGCGAGCGGGACCCTGACCCTCCCGCCCCGCCAGCCCGAGGACGGGATCGAGTTCAGCGGAGACATGCGCGGGGTCGTCGAGGAGCTCGAGCTCGAGGTGCTGCCCCCGCCGATCCGAGAGCTGCTCGAGGTCGTCCGCCCGCGCGGCGCCGCCCGCGGAGTGCGCGCGCACGTGCGCGGCCCCAAGCGTATGCGCGTCAGCGGGGTCGGCGCCGCGAGCCTCC
>CALDQK010000663.1 GCA_937911525.1 uncultured bacterium | reverse complement strand
GGTCGAAGTCGACGAGGTACTTCTTGGTGGCCCCGAGGGTCACTCCGCTGATCATGATCGTGTAGGCGCCGAGCAGGAGCACGCCCGCCACGAACACCAGGCCGACCACGATCTCGGTGAGCGTCTTGTTCACTTCGAATCCTCTCGCTTGGCCTTCGCCGCCTTCTCCGCCGCGTCGGCGGGAGACGAGAGGCCGTGCACGAACTGTTGCACGTAGGGCACGCTCGAGTTCTGGATCTCCTCGGGCGTGCCGAACTGACAGACCTTGCCCTCGTAGAGGACCGCGATCCGATCAGCCGTGCGATAGGCGCTGGTCATGTCGTGGGTGACGATCACCTGCGTCAGGCCCAGGCGCGACTTCATCTCGTTGACCATGTCGTCCACGACGGCGGTCGAGATCGGGTCGAGGCCCGAGGTCGGCTCGTCGTAGAGGATCACCTTGAGCGACTCCTCCATCACGACCGCGCGCGCCAGGCCGGCGCGCTTGACCATGCCGCCCGAGATCTGCGTCGGGTAGAGGTCGCGGGCGTGGGGGATCGAGAGCAGCTCCAGCTTCTGCATCACCCGGCGCGAGATCTCCTCTTCGCGCATGTTGGTGTTCTCGCGCAGGGGCAGGGCCACGTTCTCGAACACGGTCAGCCAGTTGAGCAGCGCGCCGAACTGGAAGTTGACCCCCAGCTTGGTGCGCGCGTTCTGGAGCCGGTCCCCGTGGGCCTCGGTGATGTCCTCGCCGTCGAGCCAGATCTTGCCCTGGTCGGGGTCGATCAAGCGCATGATGTGCTTGAGGCTCACGCTCTTGCCCGTGCCCGAGCCGCCGATCAGGCACACCGTCTCGCCGGGGTAGATCGCGAGCTCGACGCCGCGCAGGATCTCGCGCTTGCCGAAGGCCTTGTAGACCCCCTCGAGGTGGATCATCGGCGGCGCGGAGTAGTCGACGGAGTAGCCGTCGCTGCTCATCATCCGCTCGGAGAGCGTGGGCGAGGGCAGCGGCCCCGAGTGGCTCGCGTCGTGCGGGCCGCCGACGACGACCAGGGGGCCCGAGTGGCGCGCGCTGTCGCCCGCGAACATCTCGTCCTCGTCGTCGTCCCCGAGGTCGGGGATTGGGCCGAGCTCCGAGGGCAGGCCGCCGATGTCCTCGGCCGAGATCAAGAGCTCGTCGGAGGAGGCCTCCCGCGAGCCGGAGATCAGGGGGTCCTGCGCGACCCACTCGTCCGAGCTGCCCGCGGGGAGCGCCCGGATCTCGTCGGTGCCGTCGTCGGGGGGCAGGTCGACCGCGCTGTCGGAGTCGTCCCACACGTCGTCGGCCGAGCCGGCCGAGAGCGGGTCCAGCTCGCTCTCGCTGGGGCCGCCTGCTGCAGGTCCCTCGTCCCCCGGCAGCTTGGGCAGCCCGTCCGAGCTGCCCTCCCACGAGCCCGAGTCCTGTGGGCTCACAGCCCGCTGCCCTTGCCATAGAAGATCGCGGTGCCGAAGTAGCCGAACACCAGGATCAGCAGGTAGCAGAGGATCACCGAGCGGCGCGTGGCGCGCCCGACGCCGACCGCGCCGCCGGAGGTGCGCAGGCCCTCCGAGCAGCTCACGATCGCGATCACGAGCCCGAACACCAGCGCCTTGAACAGGCCGGTGTAGATCCCCTTGAGCGAGAGGCCCACGAGCACGTTCTGGTAGTACTTGGGCCAGCTCACGCCGAGCTGGGTCATGGCGATCACGCCGCCGCCGAGGATCGCGACCGCGTTGCTGAAGATCGTCAGCAGCGGCGTCATGATCGCCATCGCGAGCACACGGGGGAGCACCAGGAAGCGCGCGGGGTCGATCGACATCACCTCGAGGGCGTCGATCTCCTCGCTGACCTTCATCGTGCCCAGCTCGGCCGCCATCGAGCTGCCGACGTTGGCCGCCAGGATCAGGCCCGTCATGAAGGGGCCGAACTCGCGCACGACCGAGACCGCGACCAGCTGCCCGACGATCGCCTGCTGGCCGTATTTGGCCAGCTCGACGCCCGCCGAGAGGGCGAGCAGGAAGCCGATGAACACCGCGACCACCAGGGTGACTGGCAGGCTCTCGATCCCCGCCGTGTACATCTGGCGGAAGATCATGTGCCGGCGCTTCCACATCTGGACCGGCGAGAGGACCCAGCGCAGCGCCCTCCCCGCCAGGACGAGCGAAAAGCCCGAGACCTGGGTGAAGGCGATCAGGTAAGCGCCGATCCCGCTGATCAACGAGCGCACGCGACCCAAGATCACGCCGCACCGCTCAGGAGCGAGGGTGGAAGGTAGTTGCGCTGGCGGTTCAGATGCCCTCCCGCGGGGGCGAGGATTGTAGTCGGAAGCTAGCTCAACTGCGGTAACCCGTTAGGGAGAGAGTGACCGCAGGCAAAGGTTTCTCCAAGCGCGTCGATCCACAACTTCTCCACGCCTTGCGCCGCGAGGCCCAAGAGTGGTAAATCCTTTCCCCGTCGAAACCTAAGGAGCGCGCCATGAGCCCCTCCAGCATGTCCACGCGCCGCGCCGCCATCCCGGGCTCTCCGACCCCGGGCGACTGGACCCTCGAGGACGCCGAGCGCCTCTACGGGCTCCCGGCCTGGGGCCAGGGCTTCTTCGGGGTCAACGAGGCGGGCCACGTCGTGATCCGGCCTCTGCGCGATCAGCGCGGGATCGACCTCTACGAGATGGTCCGCGGCCTCGACGAGCGCCGCCTCGCGACGCCCCTCTTGCTGCGCTTCACCGACGTCCTGGTCCACAGCCTCAAGCAGATCCACCAGGCCTTCGTGGCCGCGATCGAGGACGAGGAGTATCAGGGCAGCTACGGCTGCCTCTACCCGATCAAGGTCAACCAACAGCGGGCGGTGGTCGAGGCGATCCGCGAGATCGGGCGCGACCTGGGCTTCGGCCTCGAGGCCGGCTCCAAGGCGGAGCTGCTCGCGGTGCTGGGGCTGACGGTCGACATGCCCGAGATGCTGATCGTCTGTAACGGCTTCAAGGACCACGAGTACATCGAGACCGTGGTGCTCGCGAGCAAGCTGGGCCGCCGGATCATCCCCGTGGTCGAGAAGTTCAGCGACCTCGAGCTGCTCGTGGAGCTGGCCGAGAAGCACGGCGTGCGCCCCGAGATCGGGGTCCGGGTCAAGCTGAGCAGCAAGGGCGCCGGGCGCTGGATGAAGTCGGGCGGGACGCGCTCCAAGTTCGGGCTCTTCGTGAGCGAGGTCCTCGACGCCTTCGAGCTGCTGCGCGCGCACGGCATGGAGGACTGCTTCAAGCTGCTCCACTTCCACGTCGGCAGCCAGATCAGCGACATTCGCGCGGTCAAGCACGCGGTCACCGAGTTCGCGCACATCTACACCGAGCTGCGCCGGCTCGGCGCGGGGCTCGAGATGGTCGACGTCGGCGGCGGCCTCGGCGTCGACTACGACGGCAGCCAGACGGCCAGCGACTCGTCCATGAACTACACGGTCCAGCAGTACGCGGCCGACGTGATCTACCGGATCAAGTCGGCCTGCGACGAGGCCGAGGTCCCGCACCCGATGGTGCTCTCGGAGTCGGGCCGCGCCATGGTGGCCTACGGGAGCGTGCTGGTGTTCGACGTCGTCGACGCGGCGACCTACGACATCAGCGTCAACCCGGCCGAGGTCGAGAAGTCGCTCGAGAACGAGGAGGAGGTGCCGCAGCCCCTGCTCGACCTGCTCCAGGCCGTCAACGACCTCGACCAGCGCGACCTGCTCGAGGTGTGGCAGGACGGCGCCGCGGCGCGCGGCGAGCTGCTGAGCCTGTTCGGGCTCGGCTACGCCAGCCTGCCGGTCCGCGCGGCGGGCGACAAGCTCTTCTGGCACCTCGGCTCGGAGGTCCTCCGCCGGCTGCAGGACCTCGAAGGCGACGAGATCCCGGCCCCGCTGATCGACCTGCCCGAGCAGTTCGCCGACATCTACTTCTGCAACATGTCGATCTTCCAGTCGCTGCCCGACTCGTGGGCGATCGACCAGCTCTTCCCGATCTGCCCGATCCACCGCCTGGGCGAGGCGCCCGATCGGCGCGCGGTCCTGGCCGACATGACCTGCGACAGCGACGGCACGATCGACCGCTTCTCGACCCTGCGCCGGGGCAAGTTCAAGCGGACCCTCGAGCTGCACCGCCTCCGCAAGGGCGAGCCCTACTACCTGGCCGCCTTCCTGGTCGGCGCCTACCAGGAGACCCTCGGCGCGCTGCACAACCTCTTCGGAGACACCCACGCCGTGCACATCAGCCTCTCGGCCGACGGCGCGCCCCAGATCGACGACGTGATCTGCGGAGACACCGTCTCGGAGGTGCTCAGCTACGTGCAGATCAACGCCAAGGAGCTCTCGCGCCACATGCGCCGCGACGTCGAGCGCGCCGTGCGCGCGGGCGCGATCTCGCCGGCCGAGGCCGGCCAGCTGACGCGCTTCTACGACCAGGGGCTCGACGGCTACACCTACCTCGAGCAGCCGGGGAGCTAGCCCTCTCCTTCCGCGTCGCGCTGGGCTCGGCGCTTGGCTGCGAGGAGGCGGTCGAGAGAGCCTCCCGCCGTCGGCGGCGGAGGCGCGGCACGGTCGGGCTGAGGCGAAGGGCGGGCGACCGGAGCGGGCGGGGGCGTCGAGGGCGGGGCCAGCTCCTCGCTCGCGACGCGCGACCGGCGGGCCTCGAGCAGGTGGGCGGTCGCTGCCACTGGCAGGCTTGGCTTGGGGCGAGGCTCGGGGCGGGGGAGGAGCGCGCGCAGGTCGAGGTGGACGCGGCGAAGCGCCACGTCGAGCAGGAACAGGAAGAGCGCGAGCGCCAGCAGCGTCGGCCAACCGGCGCGCTGGCGCTCCCTCTCGCCGACGCCCTCGCGAGTCCAGAGGTCGGCCTCTCCGCCCCGCAGGGCGTCGAGTTCGAGGACCCGCCCTCCCGTCGCTCGTGCCAGGGACTCCAGGGTGGGGCGGTCGCTGCGCAGGTCACGGAACTCGGGAGCGTAGGGGACGATCAAGCCCGTGGTCTGGGAGTGCAGCACGCGCCCGCTCGCGTCCTCGCTCACGAGCTGCAGCTCGTGGGTGCCCGCCCCCACGAGCGGGAGCTTCAGCTCGTAGCGACCCGGGCCGGTCTGGAGGAGGGGGGCCTGTCGGACCTCACCCCGCGGTCCCTCGAGGCGCGCGCGCACCCGCAGGCCGTCCAGGAGCTGACCCTCAGCGTCGATCGCGTCGAGCGCGATCCTCGCCTCGCCGCCCACGGCGCGGGCCTGGAGCTGGAATCGCTCCTGGGCCACGTCCTTGCTGACGAGGCGCAGGAGTTGACTCCACGCCGCCTGGAAGCCCTTCCACTCGATCCACTCGGGCGCCCAGCGCGGGCGGACGTCGCTTGTGAAGGCGAGCACCCGCCCCAGGCCGTAGCGCCAGTGCGCTAGGAGGGGAGCGCCGCCCGGAGTCGCGAGCGACACCTCGGCCTGGGCCTTGGCGAAGGTGCGCACGAAGCCCCGCAGGGGCGGCGGCGGGCCGAGCCCCGCCAGGAGATCGCCGGCCCCGACGCGCTGGGGCAGGACGGTGCGCTCGACGATCAGCGGGCGCAGGGCGCGGCGAGCCTCCTTGACGAACACCTGGCGCAGGTCACGAGCGTCGGCCACGGCGAGGTGGCGACCTCCGCCGAGCTGGGCCAGGCGTCTCAGGCTGGGCGCGTCGGCTCCCTCACCGATCCCGACCGTGCTGAGGGTCACCTTGCGGGCCCGAAGCGCGCGCGCGAGGCGCGCGGCGCGATCCACGTCGTCGGCGCGGCCGTCGCTGAGCAGGATCACGTGCTTGGCTTGGGCCTCCGAAGCCCGCAGGGCTCGAGCCGCGAGCGCGAGGCCGGGCCCGAGCTGCGTCCCGCCGGCTGCCTCGAGCTTGCTCAAGGCCGCGCTCAGCCGCGCGCGCGGGTGCCCCGCCGCCAGGGTCAGGGCCCAGTGGGCGTCGCCGGAGAAGCGGACTACGCCGAGCTCGTCGCGAGCGCCCAGCGCGCGACCCGTCGCGGCGGCGGCCCGGCGCGTCAACTCGAGCTTGTGGCCCGCCATGGAGCCGGAGGTGTCGAGGACGAGCACCAGCGCCGAGCTGAGCAGCGAGCCCTGACCTGGCGGGCTGAGTCGGACCGGCAGCGCCTTGGCCAGGGGCGTGTCCTCCCAGTCGCCGGGGCCGAAGGCGTTGGGGCCGCCGATCACGACCAGGCCCAGCCCCTGGTCGCGCACGGCGCGCTCGAGGGCGCTCACCTGGCGCTCGCTGCAGGCGCGCCGAGGCACGTCGTCGAGGACCACCGCCTGGTAGGCCTGCAGCTCACCCGCCCGCAGCGGGAGCTCGCCCGGGCCCCGCTCCTCGACCTCGATTCGCGCGGCGCGCAGCGCGGCGACCAGGTGGCCCGCCCTCCGGGCGTCAGGCTCCTCGAGGGGGTCCTCACCCGCGACGTAGAGCACGCGCGCCTCGCCGCGGACCAGCACGAAGGCGTGGCCGAGGTCGTTCTGGCTGAGGGAGTCGTCGCCTAGCGCGTGGCGCAGCGAAGCCTCGATCCGCGCGAAGCCGGGCTCGGGCTGCTCGAGCTCGAAGGTGTGCAGGCTGGTCCCCGGCTCGAGCACGACGGCGCGGTTGGCGACGAGGTGTCCGTCGCGCCAAAGGCTGATCGTGGCCGGCGCCGAGTGAGTGGCCTGGCACAAGACCCGCACCGCGAATGGCTCCCCAGCCGCGACCTCGCTCGGGACCACGACCTTCTCGATCGCGAGCTCCCGCTCGTGGTGATAGTCGATCGGGACCACGTCGATCGGGACTCCCGCCAGGCGGGCCGCGGCGGCGGCCCGCTTCGCCTCGCCCGCGGTCTGGTTGCCGTCGCTGAGCAAGACCAGGCGGCCGCCGCCAGGCCCCAAGGAGTCGAGCCCCCGGCGCAAGGCTCGCTCGAGGTTCGTCCCCTCGCGATCCACCACGGCCCGGAAGCCATGGAAGGGAAGCGCCGAGCGCAGCTCCGCCTCATTGACCGCGTCAGCGCCGAAGGATACGACCCGCGTGGGCCGGAGGGCGGGCTCGGCTCGTCGGCGCGTCGCGTCGACTGCCTCGCGCAGGTGCCCTTCGGCAGGGATCGAGCGGGAGCGATCCACCACGAGCACGGCTTCGATCTCGGGCGCGGGGCCGCGCCACTCGAGCTCGGCCAGGGCCAGGATCAGGCCCGTCAAGACCAACAGGCGCACCCCAAGGGCCGCGCGCTGTCGGCCGGGCGAGAGCCCGCTCAGGGAGCGCCGGCTCGCCCACCACGCGCAGGGGAGCGCCAGGAGTCCGAGCCCCAAGAGCTCAGGCGCGGCGAAGCCGAAGGCCCACTCGCCGCTCACCGCGGGCCGCCCGAGCAGTGCAAGCAGCTTAGGCAGAAGGGCCAACACCAGTGGCCGGGCGCGAAGCCCAGGTTCGGCTGAAGCCGCATTTCGAAGCTCGAGACGCTGTCCTCCGGCGCGAACTCAGGCTAGCACGCTCAGCGGCGCTGGTGAGCCGGGGGCAGGGGCTCGAAGACCGCCGCGAGCTCGCGTCCGGCCTGCTCACCGAAGCGCTTGACCAGGAAGGCGTCCAGCCCAGCGGGCAGGAGGGCCTGGGGCTCGAGCTCCAGGGCCTTCGCGAAGTGGGCGCGCGCCTCCGGCGGGGTGTCGGCGAAGAGCCCGGCCACGACCTGCAGCTGCGGGTGCGTGTCGTCTTTGCGGCGAGCGATCGCGAGCATGTGGCGGCCGGTCTCCAGGGCGACCTCGAGCTTGCTCTGCCAGAGCAGGTGCTCGTAGCAGAGCTCCTCCAGGAAGAGCACGGCCGGGTAGACCGAGTTGGAGTGCCGGAGCGCGCGGTAGACCTCCCCGGCTCGATGCCGAGGGCGATCGCGGCTGAGGGAGCCCAGGGCCGTGGCCGCGCCGTTGGCGTTGCCGAACAGGCAGGGGGCTGAGCTCAAAGCGCTTTGAATGGCTGCCTTGGTCCTCGGATCGCGAACCCGGTCGTGCAGGCTGCGGAGGCACATCAACACGACCGCGTCCACGCGCTGGAGCGAGAGGAGCTTCAGCGAGCGGAGCGGGTCTCGCGCCACGACGCCCTGGCGCAAGAGCTCGCTCTTGAGCTGGGCGTAGGTCGACCAGGCCAGGCCCTTGCTCGCGAGCGCCTCGAAGCGCTTCAGGGCCGCGCGCGGACGCCCGCGTCGCAAGAGGCTCTCGGCGTAGAGGGCCTCGACCTGACCCTCCGGGTCGCGCTCGGCGAGGGCTCGATAGTGGCGATCGACCTCCTCGAAGTCGTCGAGGCCGTGGGCCAGCTCGAGGCGCAAGGAGCGAGTCTCTCGC
>CALDQK010000662.1 GCA_937911525.1 uncultured bacterium | reverse complement strand
CCAGCCGTTCCAGTTCGGGCCACGCGACGACGAGGCCGTTGTAGGCACGCGCTTCTTCGGCCCACTTCCGCCGCTCGCAGACGCTGTACAGCCGGTAGGCCAGCGACCGGGCGGCGTCGGCGTCACTGCCCAGCTTTCTGAGCAGGCCGGCGGCGGCGGCCTCGCCCTTCTGCTCGAGATTGCGGATCAGGTGCTGGGTATACTCCCAGACCGTCGGGCGGTCGTCTTTCGCGGGGTCGTAGTCGAGGGGCCCCATCTCGTCGCGACGCAGCACGCGCACCTTGCCAGCAGCGCTGTGGACGATCCCCGCCTCGGCCACCCCGCGCACCGACACGTTCCGCGCCTTGGCGAGGCTCTCTGCTTCGCCGTAGGCGCCTTCCTCGTATCCGTGCTGCTCGAACCAAGTGAGCGCCCAGCGCGTGTCGGCGTCGTAGTCAGCCTCACTCTCGGCCAGGTGCTCGTCGAGAACCTCGTTGATGAGCTGAAGGGCTGCCCGGACCGTCATGGCTGAACCGTCCGCCTCGAGCACCTTCGCTTGACGGGTGAACGCGGCCATTCCCGGCCCGATGGCCGCCTGTGCGACGTCGACGGGGGCCAGTCCTGCGTGCTGGAGCGCCCGGAGTGCGCGGGGCAGCTCCTTGCGCAGGGCGCGGCGGAGATCGCCACGAGTTATCGCGGCTTCGTCGGCCCGTGGACGACACACGAGCACGACGCTCGACGCCAAAGAGTTGGTCCCGATCGAGATCGAGCGCCCACCTCGCTCGGTACGGATAGGCCAGGTGCCCACCACCGAGAACCCGGCGAGCACGAGCGCCGACAGGAAGGTCTCCCACCCCGTCGAGGCGGTGCCCGCGCTAGTCGTCTCAGACTGCTTGAAGGCATAGTAGATCGTTGTCGGCGTCGACGGCTCGCTCGCCGCACACATGGCCTCGACCGCGCGCGTCATGCCGTCTAGGAAAAACGTCTCGGCCTCCTTCTTCCCGCCGTGGCGATATGGGGTGGCGACCAGTTCATCGTCTTTCGGGACAAGCATGGTCGCTGTCTCCGACGGAAACACTTCCCTCAGGGTGCGTCGCAGCCAGACGTAGAAGAAGTCCGACAGGTCGGCATAGCCGATGTTGTCGTAGTACGGGGGGTCGGTAGAGAGGATGCGTGCGCCCGGGGAGGCAGCCATGGCCGCATCTTGCTGGACGGCTCGGCCAACAACGCCTGCCGGGAGTGCAAGAATCGCCTTGGAGATCCACTTGTCGATATTGTCTTGGAGATTTCCCGAGGAATGGCTGAACGGGTTTCCCTCCGCGAAGTCCCACGTCATCGGGACGGCATGGCGGCCAAAGGTGAAACGAATGTCTTCCTTGCTCGCACCAGGATTCCACGTGCATATTGTCGAAGAGGCGTTCGAGTACCGTGCGACCGACAAACCCAAGTAAGTCACCACGGCATCCGCGTATGCGGCGGCACCGCGACCGCCAGCGTGCAGTGCGGCGTCGTCATCCAACATACCCGCAGCCACGGCGTCGGCACGGGCCTGTGCGCGTGCGTCGACGACTATGTCCGTGAAGGTCGTGAGCGCCATGAGCTGGCGAGGGGTGAAGAGATCTCCGAAGGTCTCCAGCCCGTACTGAACAGTCCAGAAGTTACGAGGATCATCAGGCAGGCGGTCTTCAGGCGACCACTCGGGAGCGGCCGCCCTTGCGGAGACCTTCTGCTCATCATCAGGCGAGAGGTAGATCCGCCGTCGGTTCCCTTCCGCCACCACCGCCATCAGGCGCGCACCCATGCGGCCCGCTTTGCCCTCGGCCTTGATGTGGTCGCCGGAGATGGGCGTGCCGGTAAGCGCGCAGCGGAAGCTCCCCCGCCCGGCCTTCGTTCCCGCGTTGACCGCCTTGCGATCGGTGGGCACGCCCGAGCGCACCTCGAAGCGATAGCTCTTCCTGTCGGGCGCGACGACGATCTCGATCCACGTCTGCTTGCCCTTCTTCTTCGAGAGCCAAAAGCTCGAGACGAGCGGGACGTGCGCGCCGTCGGCGGCGGGGTCCGGACTCGGCACGGTGCGCGCCCAGAGCCACGCGATCACCGTAAGCTGCTGGCCCCCGAGACCCTTCAGATCCGACCGGCGGGCTGCCTCGGCCTCCGACACGACGACATCCGGGTAGAGATGGCCGATGCGCTCCTTCGCGCGCTCTCGCATCCAGGCGCCGTAGTAGCGCACGTCCGCCGCGAGCCCTTGGGCACCCCGCCACCGGGAGAGGTCCGCCTTCGCACGGTCCTCCGGGTTCACGGGAGGAAGGCCCGCGAACCGCGGGGGAATCTCGATCAGCGCCTTGTTGATGAGCACCGCGACCGGATTCAGGTCCGTGGCGATGGCGCGGAGGCCGAGCCGCTGCGCCTCGAGCGGGATCGACCCGCCGCCCGCGAACGGATCGTGGACCGGCGGGACCTCGGTCGAGAGGTAGTCGTTCACGACCTCGGCCGAAACGTCCTCGGCCAGGACGGCGTCCGCCTTCGCCGACGGGTGCGATCGTGCCCAGCTCCGTGCGATCTCGAGCCGCGCCTCGTTCAGAATCGCTTCGTCCGTCGACGCCTCCCACGGGACCATGCGCTCGATGATCCCGAAGAGCCGCTGCCGCTCCCGCTCCTGTTCTGCCTCGGTTGGGAAGCGCTCCGGCCAAGCTGACGGGTCGTCCACGAGCTGTGCAAAAAGCACCGCCCGACAGGCGGCCAACGGCCGCCGCGCCCACCACAGGTGAAGCGTCGAAGGATGACCGTGGCGGATCGACTTCTCCCGGCCCGAAGCCGCGTTGATCGCGTCGAGCGGCAGCGCCACCTCGATGAGCTTCTTTCGGTACTGCGTCACGCTGCCTCTCCGTCGCGGGCTTCGACTTGTCCCAGGAAGTCGAGGCAGACCTGGTACATCGCCTCGATCTCTGCCGCGTACTGCTCCTTGAAGTAGGCCGCCACGTCACGGCCGCTGGCCTGCTGCGCCGCTTGCTCGAAGTTGGCGTGAACGATGGAGTTCTTGACCGACGCCAATCGGTCGATGCCGTCCTCGGGGTCGTCGAACGGTATCCGGAGCCCCATCTCGGCCGCCTTCTCCAAGACCTCCCGAAAGCCCGCTCCCTTCGGTAGTGTCCCGTCGCCAACCCACTGTCGCGCGGCGGCCTCCACCAGGGTCATGCACAGCGCTCCCTCGGCGAACAGCAGTAGGCCGTCCTCCGGGTCGCCGGGCTTGTAGGTCTTGTTGTGCCTGTTCAACGATATCAGCTCCTCGACAGGCGTCAGGACGACCCGCACGTCGTTCGGCTCTACGTTGCTCGGGAGGAACTCCACCCTGGCGCCGGGGTGCGCCACGCCGGTTGCGGCGTCGAAAGCTGCCACGACCGCGTTCGTGAAGCGGAAGAGATCGAGCGAAAGCGGGAGGAGGTACCCGAGGAGATGTTCGGCTTCGTTCGTCACGCCGAGGCCGCCGTGCATCACGACCCGCCGCGTCCCGTTCACGAATCGGATGGTCTTCTCACGGTCACCCAGCTCGAAGAGTCGGTTCCTTCTCGCGGTGGCCATTTCGAGCAGGTTGGGAAGCGTGTGGCCCGCAGTGGCCCGCTCATCCAGCACCATCCTCAGGAAGCGCTCGAGCGCCATGAGCGTGAGCGCCAGGAACGAGTGGATGCGAAGCTCGCCCTTGTCCGGCTCAGCCAGCACCGCGCGGTTGTAACGCTCGAGTACCAAGACCTCCTGCGCGAGATACTGGAAGTCGCGGTAGCGGTCCTTGAGGCCCGACTCCGACTGGTCGGCCGGCGTCGCGATCATCGCGGAACCTCCCCCTGCGCCTTGAGTGCCTTCATCGCGAACGTGACGTGGGTCGTCGCAAAGCTCGGCTGCCCCCAGTCGAACTCGCGCACGTAGAAGGGCTCGGCGGCCACGTCGTCCTTCACGAGGACCACGGCGAGTACCCAACGCTCCGGCACGTTCAGAGCGCGCAGGATCTCGTTCCGGGTGAGCACGACGTTGGCGGCGTCGTGCGCGCGGCCCTTGACCTCGATGAAGTGGAGGTCGCCGGTCTCGGGGTCCTTGCTCTCGATGTCGTAGCCGACGTTCTGGTCGCTCACGTCACGGGGCTCGCGGCCGAGAGCGCGCTCGGCCTTCATCACCGCCTCCATTGCGAGCAGCTCGATGCGGCGCTTGTCCTCCGTCTCCTGCTCGGAGGGCGGAGGCTCGGCCCCGCCGGAGTCGGGCGGCGCGACGCCCAGCTTTCGGAGCAGGCCCGCCGGGATGATGAGGGCGCCGCCGATGACCCGCGGGGGCTGCGGGGAGATCATGCGCTCCAGCTCGAGCGACTCGAGCCTCATCTTCAGCCGGTCGGCCATCCGGTTCGCCCGGTCGAGGGCCACCTGCGACGGCAGGCGCGTCTTCTTCCCGGCGGCTTCCTGCGCCTTGAGGTCCTGGGCGCGCCGGTCCCAGAAGTTGATCTCCTTCTGGAGCCGGGACTTCACCTGCTGCTCGACCTTGTCGATCAGGGGCAGCCGCCGCTTTCGTACTTCGTCCACGTGCTTGGGGACGAGGGTCTTCAGAGCGAAGCCCATCGCCCGGTTCTCCCAGTCCTGCCTGAGCCACTCCGCGTCGACGACCTTGTCGAGCGCGGAGCGCTCCGAGTCCGAGACGGCGCGGTAGTCGAGGTAGGGCGCCATGCCGGCATCGCGGAACGTGCCGCCCTCGGAGACTTCGACGAACTGGAGGTGGCGGGAGATGACCTGGTAGCCGCCCCGGGGAAGACGGCGCCCGTCCTGAACCGAGTGCTCGAGGTAGAAGAGGAGTCGCGGCTCCGCCTCGATGTCGCCGTCATCCACCAAGACGGCTCCCTGCTTCAGCAGTCCGCGGTAGCGCTCGAGGAGCAGGTCGATCGTGCAGTCGAGCAGCGGGTTGCCCGGCGCGACCAGCATCGCCGTCGGCTGCTGGTCCACGAAGCGCTTGTCGAAGCAGACGCGTTCGTACTTGCGGAGGACAGGCGCCCCCGTGCCGATGAGTCGGTCGCGGTCCCGGATGCTCTGAGGGACGTGGGTGACCTCGTAGCGCTCGGCCTCCCGGCGGTGGAGCTTGCCGCCGAGGTGTGCGAAGGCCTCCCGGAAGAACGCCTGGATGAAGTGGGGTTGGAGCCGGCGTGCGGCCGCCCGCTCCATGTCGGCGCGGATCTCGTCTACGTGGCCCATGTCCATGTGCGACCGGACGAGCGCGCGGCGCTGGAGCAGGCCCTCGATGTGCTTTCGCTCGGTGGCGTTGTCGACGGCCTGGTCCAGGCGGGCCTTCACGTCGGGGCGGTTGCCGTAGCGGATGGCTTCGACGAGGAGGTTGCGGAGCGACGCTTGCTCGAACAGGTCCCCCAGGACGTCGAAGACCTTGCCGCCCAGGGCCTCGCGCTCCTGCTCGAGCTTCTGGAGCAGGCGGACGTAGACGTCGCCTTCGCGGGTGTCCTTCGCCACGAGGTTCCAGAGGTGGCAGACCTCCTTCTGCCCGATGCGGTGGATGCGTCCGAACCGCTGCTCGAGACGGTTGGGGTTCCAGGGAAGGTCGTAGTTCACCATCAGGTGGGCGCGCTGGAGGTTCACGCCCTCGCCGGCCGCGTCGTTCGCCACCAGCACGACCAGGTCCGGGTCGTTCATGAAGCGATGGACGACCCGCCGACGATCCTCCCGGGTGACGCCGCCATGGATGACTTCGACGGCCTCGGGCTTGCCGAGGCGCACGCGGATCCGCTTGGCGAGGTAGAGGAGCGTGTCCTTGAACTCGGTGAAGATGAGCAGCTTCCGCCGGTTCCCGTCCTCGTCGACCATGAGCGGGTCGTCGAGGATCTGGGTGAGCTGGTTCCACTTGGCGTCGCTCCCGCTGTCCCGCACCGCCTTGGCCCGCTTCTCCAGGTTCTGGAGAGTGCCGATCTCGATCTCCAGCTCCTCGACCGTGCGGGCGGCGGTGGCGTGGTCCACGAGCTGCTGCTCGAGGTCCTCTCGCTCCTCGTCGGGCAGCTCCTCGTCGATCTCGTCCCAGTCGTCCTCGGTGAGGACCGGGCCCTCCATCTCGAGGTCGTGCGTCTGCGTCTTGCCCGAGCGCAGGCGGATGCGTTCCTCGCGCAGGCGGCTCTCGAGGCGCTCACGGCGGCGTTCGAGCGAGCGGAAGATCGACTCCGGCGACGAGGCGAGCCGCCGCTGGAGCGTCATCAGGGCGAAGCCGACGTTCACGCGCCGCTTGTCGTCCGTCTCCACGAAGCGCTCGGCGCGGTTCATCTCCTCCCGGACGTAGTCCGTGACCTCCGTGTAGAGGTACGCCTCGGGATCCGAGAGGGCGTACTGGACGGTGTACGACTTGCGCTCCGGGAACAGAGGGCGCCCGTCGAAGCGCTTCAGGTCTTCCTTCACGAGCCGGCGCATCATGTCGCCCGGGTCGGCGGTGTGAACGCCGTCGCGGAAACGCCCCGCGAACCGATCGCCGTCGAGCAGGGCGAGGAAGAGCTGGAAGTCTTCCTCCTTCCCGTTGTGCGGCGTCGCAGTCATCAGCAGGAAGTTCCGGCAATGACTGCCCACGTTCTTGCCGAGCTTGTAGCGCTTGGTCTCCTTGATCTCGCCGCCGAAGAAGTGGGCGCTCATGCGGTGCGCCTCGTCGCATACGACGAGGTCCCACTCTGGGGCGGCCCGTAGGCGCTCCTGGATGTCTTCGTTGCGGGCGAGCTGGTCGAGGCGGGCGATCAGGCAGTTCTTGTGCTCGAAGGGGTTCGAGGTCCGCGACGCTTGGATCATGTCGCGGGTGAGGATCTCGAAGTCGAGGTCGAACTTCTCCTTCAGCTCGTCCTGCCACTGCTCCGTCAGGCTGCCCGGCGAGATGATCAGGCAGCGCTGCATGTCGCCGCGGACGAGCAGCTCCTTGATGAAGAGGCCGGCCATGATCGTCTTGCCGGCGCCGGGGTCGTCGGCGAGGAGGAACCGGAGAGGCTGGCGGGGCAGCATCTCCTCGTAAACGGCGCTGATCTGGTGCGGGAGTGGGTCGATCGTGGAGGTGGAGATGGCGAGGTAGGGGTCGAACAGCCATGCGAGGTGAATGCGGTAAGCCTCCGAGGCGAGCCGGAGCAGATCGCCGTCGGCGTCGAAGGACCACTGTCGTCCCCGCTCTTCGATCTTCAAACGGGGCTCGTCGTCCCGATAGAGCAGGGCTTGCCCGGCCTGGCCGGACTCGTTGACGTACATCACCTGCACGCACTGTTCGCCGAACCACTCGACAGCTTTCACCTCGGCGATGCCGCCGGGCGCGAGCCCGTTGACGCGCGTACCTGCCTGAAGATCTTCGAGTTTCGCCACCGTGAGTCGTCCCCCTGGGTCGGCCGATCTGGGCCACCTCGACGGACCGGCACGCTACTTGTAGAAGTCGCCGGTCATCAAGCGTGATCCTGTCTCCCGCCCCCTCAGGACGCCTTTCCGCCGGCTCGACTGACGCTTCGAGTGGATCGTGGCGCACCGAGAAGACGACTTGCTCGGGCCAAGCGGTCGGTGGGGACGCGTGACGCGGGGTGTCGCTGGCGGCTTCTCCGCCGCAGGGCGCGCGTGGGATCCTCTCTCCATGGCGAGCGATCGAGCCATCGGCACGCTCCGGCTCCGACGTGCGCTTCGCGGGCTACGCGACAGCACGGACGCGCTGGTGGCGGCGCTGACCGAGAGCAGCGAGGTTCGGGAGTACGACGGGGACGAGCGCTTCCTGCCACGCCGGCTTCCCCGGCGTGCGGCGCCGGTGCCCTCCGCAGAGCGCGGCGAACTCCCCGATGGGTCGAGCGTCACGGTCGCGCACCGACGGGTTCGAGGGCTCGAGAGGACCTTCGGCATCGTGGTCGTGGAGCCAGGCCTCGAGCTATCCGCGGTCTTCACCCAGCTCGATGCGGTGCTGGAGCCGGTGGAGGAGGTCCTCGTTCTTCACCTCGGATGGTAGCCCGCCAACCCGGTGCGGTTCTCGAGCTGATCCCCGCGAGCACATCCTTGGACGGGGCAGCTTCTACGGAACTGACGGTTCTACCGCCGCCGAAGCCGGTAGCTCGCGGGGAACAGAACGAGATTTCCTCGGTCGACCTCGCTGGCGAGCTGGTCGGCAGGGAGCAGATCCGCCCCGGAGTTGGTCGGCAGGATGAGTCCGGTATCCGACCGGGACTTCAGGGCTTCCCAGACCTCGGTGGGAACCACGACACCCTTTTCCAGGCTGCCTCGCTCCCCCACCCAGATGTCGGTCGTCGCGGAGCCGACGTGCTTCAGACGCCACTGAAAGAGTTC
>CALDQK010000661.1 GCA_937911525.1 uncultured bacterium | reverse complement strand
TCCGCGCCGTGGGCGGCGGCGCGCTCGAGGAGCGCTCGCCAGGCGCCCGCGGGGTCGCGGGCCTCGAACACGCGCCCGCTCAGGACGACCACGTCGCGCGCGCAGAGCCGCCGGCCGGCCTCGGCCAGCAGCCGGCTCTTGCCGTAGCCAGCAGGGGCCACCAGGCGCAAGAAGGTCGGCGGGCCCGGCGCCGCGCTGCGAGCGGCGCGCCCAGCGGCGGCTGCGGTCTGCGCCTCGGTGGCGAGGGCCTCGAGCTCCCCGAGCAGCTCGCGCCGCCCGACCCAGCTGGGGTCGATCGTGGGCGGCAGGCGGCTGGGGCTGAGCGCCCCGCTCCCGGCGGCTTCGCCCAGGAGCCCGCGGACCTCGTCCAGCTCGGCGCGCCGGCGGGGGTCCTCCTCCAGCAGGAGCGCGACCGCCCGCTCGAGCGAGGGCGGCAGCTCCCCGCGCAGCTCGCGCAGCGGGATCGGGTGGCGGGGATCGGGCACGCGCCCCGTGGCGTGCTCGTAGAGGCAGGCCCCGAGCGCGTAGAGGTCGGCGCGCGCGTCGCGGCGGCCCTCGGGCGCTGGGTAGCGCGGCTCCTCGCCGCTGAGCGCGTGCAGCCCTGGGTCGAGCAGCTTGACGCCGCCGGGGGTCAGGAGCAGGCGCGAGGGCGTCAGCCCGCCGTGGCAGAGGCCGAGGGCCGCCAGGCCCTCCAGCGCCGCCAGGACGCCGAGCCCGACCCGCGCCAGCGCCGCCGCCTGGTCGGGCAACGCGCCGAGGGTCTCGCCCTCGACCCGCTCGCTGGCCACCAGCCAGCGGCCCGTGCTCGTGCCCCGCGTCGGATCCAGCACCGCCTCGCTGCCGAGGACCGCCTCGATGTGGGGGTGGCGGACCCGGCCCTCGAGCAGCGGCCCCAGCGCGCCCTTGGGCGCCTGGGCCGCGAGCACGCGCACCTGGCAGGACGCGCCCGTGAGCAGGTCCTGTGCGGCGAAGAGCTCGCCCGGGCCCTCGTGGACGAGGGGGTCTCCGAGGCGGTAGCGTCCGTTGAGCAGGCCCTCCATGGCGTCCTTTCCCCGGCTTGGCCGAGGTCGGGATCCTAGCGCCAGGGAAGGACTACCGCCACAAATCGGTCACGCCGTGACGAAAATCAGGCTAGTGGCGGACGCGGCTCGAGGCTACTCGGCGCTCTCGTCGGAGTCGGAGTCGTCGCGCTCGTCCTCGGGCTCCGGGCGCCTGGGCGCCGCGGGCTTGAGGCCCTGCACGAGGACCTTCTCCTCCTCGGCGAAGCGCACCTTGAGCCGGCGGCTGTCGAGGACGCGGGTGACCTCGCCCTCGCCGAAGTTCTTGTGCTCGATCTTCTGCCCGACGCTGTAGCTGCTCTGGGGCGAGTAGGGCACGGCGCTGGCCGGCCGGCGCGGGACCTCCTCCTCGAGCATCTGCTGCAGCCGCTCCGAGACGACCTCGCGCCCGAACACGCGGCCCGCCTCGCGACGGATCGCGGTCGGCAGCTGCTCCTGGCGCTCCCAGGTCAGCTGGTGGTCGGCCGGGAGGTGCGTGTCCTCCACGAAGCAGTCCACGGCCTCGAAGAGCGCCGAGCCCTTGAGCTTGGCCTCGACGGCGGCCGCGAGGATCAGCGTGATCGCCTGCTCGGCCGGGAGACCCTGGCGGGAGAAGCTCTCGGCCAAGCGAGGGAGGTCGCCGCGCAGCGCCTGCAGGAAGGGGCGCACGTCCTCCTTCAGCACGACGCCGCCGCCGCTGGGGGTGGTCTGACAGCGACCGGGAACCCGGCTGGGGAGGTTGGCCGGGACCTGGGGCAGGGCGGAGTCGCCCTCCATCAGCAGGACGCCAGGCGACTTGATGTAGGAGCAGAGCTCCGGGAAGGCGCCGCGCTCGATGTGCGTCAGGCCCGCGCCGGTGATCACGTAGGCGGGGCGGAGGTGGGCCTGCAGGCGCGCGAAGCCGGCGAAGCCCGTGCGCTGGGCGGCGTGGCCGTCCTGCGCCTCCATGGCCTGCTCCCAGAGGGGGCGGGTCTCGTCGAACATCTTGTGCAGCGCGGTCCACGAGGGGCCCGCCGCGTTCGCGGCCTCGAGCAGCTCGCGGACGATGGCCTCGTCGCCCTGCAGCGCCGGCAAGAAGCGGTGCCGGAACTCGCGCTCGTCGAAGATGTGGAGGCTGTAGTGGTGCTGTTTCGCTTCGGTCACGCGGAGAATCTAGCAACCGGGGAGTAGCGCAACCAGCGAATGGGGCGAGCTACTTGTTGAGGTAGGGGTCGAGGACCCCCATCGAGTAGGCGACGCCGACTCCGATCGCGGCCATGACCACCAGCATCAGGAAGATCTTCAGGCCGCGGCGCGCCCGGTCCGGGCCGGTGGCGCCGGCCGACTGGGCCAGCTGCAGGCTGGCGTGCTTCTTGTCGATGCTCGGCAGCGAGTCGACCCCGAAGCGGGAGCGCAGCTCGCTGTTCTCCTCCTCCTGGGTGATCGACTGCGGCAGCGTGACCGCGGCGATCGGGGTCTCGTCCTCGTGCTCCTCGTGCGGCTTCTCCTCGCGCTTGCCCTTCACGATCTCGAAGCTGCGGTTGCCGCGGCTCGCCGCCGCGCCGATCGCGACCTCGTCCTGAGGGGGCGGGGCGACGGGCAGCTCGGCCGGGGCCATGTCGCCGAGGTCGAAGCCTCCCGAGTCCGAGCCAACGGGCCGCTTGCGACGCCGCGGAGGCGGACCACCCGGACGGCTGGGCGGACGTCGCTGAGGCGGAGGACGGCGTCCGCCTGGCGCAGCGGGGCGGGGAGCGCCGGGCGGGGGCGGGCGGCGCCCCGAGGCGGGGCGGGGGCGCCCGCCAGGTCCACGCGCCCCGCGAGGGGGAGGACCTTGGCGCCCGCTCTGGGGCCCTCTAGGGGGCGGTCGACGGCGGTCGGAGGGTGGGCTCACTGCACCTCACCGAGGGAGATGACCCCTCGCTTCAATTCGAACATAGTTCTCGCGCTCGCCCCGAGCAACCACCCCCTCATCTTGGCGGCGCCAGGGGGTCGGTCGGCTCCTGGTGCGGATCGAAGGGATCGGGCTGGAGCTCGGGCTCGGGCTCGGGCTCCGGGTCCGGGTCCGGGACCGGCTCGAGGGCCAGGTCAGGGTCCACCTCCGGCTGCGGCGGCCGCTCCGCCGGGGGCTCGCGCCGCTCCACGCGAGCCGGGACGGGGGACGGCGGGGGCTCGGTCGGCCGCGGCGCGAACGGGGCTGCGGGCGGCGCCTCGGCGTCCTCGCGCGGAGCAGGGTCCTCGCCCTGCAGCGCCCGGTCGATCTGCTCGGGGAAGTAGGGCTTCAGCTCATGGACCAGCACGTAGAGCGCCTTGCCCGAGGCGCTGGCGCGGACGGCGCCCGCGATCCGGCCCGAGATCCCGACGGCGACCATCGTCACGGCCCCGAAGGCGATCAGCGACTTGACCACACCCAGCATGCCGCCGAAGCGCTCGTCGAGCTCGTCGAGCTCGGCCTCCTCGAGGCGGTGCTTGAGCCGCAGGCTGATCAGGTAGAGGCAGATCGAGACCGCCGCGTAGACGCCGATCCAGGCCGCGAAGCGGCCCAGGAGCCCCTCGTGGATCATGGGTCCGAGGGGGTTGCAGAGGATCGTGGCGCACACGCCGCCCACGATCAGGGTCGCGATCCCGCTCAGCTGCCACACCAGACCCCGCTTGCGGCCGATCGCGTAGCCCACCGCGCCCACGATCAGGGTCAGCAGGTCGTAGAGGCCGAGGGCGCTCATGGTGTGGTCTGGGGTCGAGGCAAAGGGGACTCCGCTGGCCGCTAGCGAGCTTCGCAGCCACCCGCCTTATCGACCAGGGGAAAGCCCCTCCTCCAGCTCTTCCGCTGCGTGAACCACGACATCCAGGGCGGCGTCCAGCTGGGCCTCCTCGATCGTGAGCGGCGGGAGGAGCCGGATCACGTTGGCCTCGATCCCGGCCGGGATCAGGAGCACACCGCGCGCGTGGCAGGTCGCCACGACCCGGGCGGCCGCCTGAGGCGCGGGGGGGTCGCGCTCGTGGACGAGCTCGAAGGCCTGCATGGCCCCCAGCCCGCGCACGTCGGCGACCCAGGGCGAGCGCTCAGCCAGCGGCTCGAGCCGAGCGCGGATCCGCTCGCCGAGCGCGCGGGCACGCGCGCAGAGATCCTCGCGCTCCATGACCTCGAGGGTCGCGAGCGCCGCGGCGCAGGAGACCGGGTTGCCGCCGAAGGTCCCGCCCAGGGTGCCGGGCAGGGCCGCGTCCATTCGCTCGGCCTCGCCGATAAGGCGGAGATCGGAAACCCGCTCCCCATGGCCTTGGCCCAGGTCGAGAGGTCCGGCCGGACGCCGGCGTGCTCGTAGGCCGCCCAGGCGCCGGTCCGGCAGAAGCCGCTCTGGACCTCGTCGAAGATCAGCGCGATCCCCTCGCGGTCGCACACCTCGCGCAGCCCGCGCAGGTAGCCGGGGGGGCAGGGAATGAACCCGCCCTCCCCCTGGAGGACCTCGATCACGACCGCCGCGTGCTCATGGGTGCCTCCTGATCCGGATCTGAGCACGCAGGCCGCGGACCGAGGACTCGGCGCCAAGGGGTCTTGATCGGTTCTGAACGAGGCGCGCCAAAGCCCATGCCAAAGCGCGAATCGCCGCAGGTCGCGCTCCAGCAAGGCCGCGCACCGTCCCCGGGACGGATGTCATGTGTCCCTTCGGCGGATGTCATGTGTCCCTTCGGGACGGTTGTCGTGGATCCCTTCGCCTCGCGCCGCCTCCCGCTCGCTTTGCCAACCGCATGCCGAAGCGCGAATCGGCGCAGGTCGCGCTCCAGCAAGGCCGCGCACCGTCCCCGGGACGGATGTCGCACGCTGCGCTGGCCTGCTCAGGGACGCTCGTTGCTCCTCGGGGTGCGAGTGGTCGCCTGGGAGCGACCGAGCTGGGGGGCGTCCGCGACGGCGCGATGCTCGGCGCGTGCGCCTGAGAGGGCTCCCACCGCGGCCCGCGCCCCCCGCCCCCTCCACGCCGTTATGATCCGCGGCCCATGAGCCTCCTCCTGCACAGCGCGCGGATCGCGACCCTCGACGGCCCCTTCCTCAGCGACGGGGCGCTCGAGGTGAGCGACGCAGGCACGATCGTGGCCCTGGGGCCGACGAGCGAGGTCGCCCCGGCGGCCAAGCGCGAGGCCTTCGCGGGCGAGGTGCTCGACCTCGGCGGGCGGGTCGTCCTCCCGGGCCAGGTCAACGCGCACACGCACCTCTACTCGACCCTGGCCCGCGGCATGGCGCCCCTCCCGGGCGAGCCGCCGGCCGACTTCAGCGGCGTGCTCGAGCGCCTGTGGTGGCCGCTCGACCGGGCCCTCGACGAGGAGTCGGTCTATGTCTCCGCGCTCTTCGGGCTGCTCGACTGCGTCCGCTCCGGCGTCACGACCGTGATCGATCACCACGCCAGCGAGGGCTGGGTGAGCGGCAGCCTCGAGACGGTGGCCCGCGCCGCGCGCGACGTCGGGGTCCGGCTCTGCACCTGCTTCGAGGTCACCGATCGCGACGGCGAGGCCGTGCGCGAGGCGGGCCTGGCCGAGAACCTCGCCTTCGCGCAGGCCTGCCAGGCCGACCCCTGGCTGCTGGGCGGCGCGCCGCAGCGCGCGGCGACCCTGGGCCTGCACGCCTCCATGACCCTGGAGGACGCAACCCTGGCGCGAGCGCGCGCGCTCCTCGACGAGCCCGGGCTGCCGGGCGTGCACGTGCACGTGGCCGAAGACAAGGCGGATCCGGCTGACAGCCAGCGCCGCTCGGGCGTGCGCACGGTGGAGCGCCTGCACCGGGCGGGGCTGCTCGGGCCGCGCAGCGTGGCGGTCCACGCGATCTGGGTCGACGAGGCCGAGCGCAAGCTCCTGGCCGAGAGCGAGACCCTGGTCGTGACCAACCCCAGCAGCAACCTCAACAACGCGGTCGGGCGCTGCGACGTGGCGGCCCACCGCGCGGCCGGCGTGCGCGTCGCCGTCGGCACCGACGGCATGCACGCCGACGTCCTCGGCGAGCTGGCCCAGACCTACCTCCTGCGCCGCGACATGGCGGGCGACCCCCGCGTCGGCTTCGACG
>CALDQK010000660.1 GCA_937911525.1 uncultured bacterium | reverse complement strand
CACTCCCCCCAGTCGATGCTCGTCTTCTCAGGGCGCCCGCCGAACCAGCGACAGCTCCTCCCCCCTTCGCCTCACGAGCGCCGCTCCCGCACACTCCCCCCAGTCGATGCTCGTCTTCTCAGGGCGCCCGCCGAACCAGCGACAGCCCCTCCCGCTTCGCCTCACGAGCGCCGCTCCCGCCCCCCCCCACTCCCTGAGCGTCCGGGCCAAGCGACAGCCGATTGCTAGGCGTCGCGCGCTCGGTATTCCTCGCAGCGGGTCACGTATTCCTGCCACCCCTCCTCGATCATGGCCCGCTCCTTGTCGGTCGTGGGCCGGATCACCTTGGCGGGGCTGCCGAGCACCAGCGAGCCGGGCGGGACCACGGTGCCGCTCAGGACCAGGGCTCCAGCGCCGACGAGGCTTCCCGTGCCGATCTTGGCCTCGTCCAGAAGGATCGCGCCCATGCCGATCAGGCACTCGTCCTCGATCTGGCAGCCGTGCAGGATCACGCCGTGGCCGACGGTCACCCGCGCGCCGACGAGGGTCCCAGGACCACCGGTGTACATGTGCACGACCGAGCCGTCCTGGATCGAGGTCTCGGGGCCGATCCGGATCGGACCGTCGTCACCGCGCAGCACGGCGCCCGGCCACACCGAGGAGCGCGCGCCGATCTCGACGTCGCCGATCACGGTCGCCGCGGAGTGCACGTAGCAGGCGGGGTCGAGCCGAGGGGCGAACTCCTGCCCCTCCTTGTTGCGGAAGATCTCGACGGCCACGGCTAGCGCAGCTTGTAGCGGTCGAGGAGGTGATAGAGGGTCGTCTTGGGGATCCCCAGGGCGCGAGCGGCGCGGGCCTTGTTGCCGCCCGACTCCTCCATGGCCTGGATCACCATCTCCTTCTCGACCTCGGCCAGGGTCTTGCCCGAGTAGGTCCCGCCGGCGCGGGCCAGCCCGCGACCCTCGCGGATCTCCTCGCTCAGGTGACGCGCCGAGAGCCGGTAGGTCCCCAGCGTGGCCAGCCGGCGCGCCTCGTTCTCGAGCTCGCGCACGTTGCCGGGCCAGGAGTAGCCGCTCAGCAGCTCCATCGCCTTGCGCGAGACGTCGAACTTGCGCCGCCCGCCGCTCGCAGCCTGGAGGAAGTGGCTCAGCAGGGGCGGAATGTCCTCGGGCCGCTCGCGCAGGGGCGGCACGTGCAGGCGCAGCACGTCGAGGCGGTAGTAGAGGTCGAGCCGGAACTCGCCCTGCTCGGCCATGGCGCGCAGGTCGCGGTGGGTCGCCGCCACCACGCGGCAGTGGACGCTGACCGGCTGGTCGCCGCCGACCGGGCGGACCTGGCCCTCCTGCAGCACGCGCAGCAGCTTGCTCTGCATCACGCCGCTCATGTCCCCGACTTCGTCGAGGAAGAGCGTCCCCTTGCCGGCCATCACGAACAGGCCATCGTGGTCCTGGGTCGCGCCGGTGAAGCTGCCGCGCCGGTGCCCGAAGAGCTCGCTCTCGAGCAGGCCGTCCGAGATCGCCGCGCAGTTCTCCGAGAGGAAGGGCGCGCGGTAGTCGACCCCGCGGGTGTGGATCTCCTTGGCGACCAGCTCCTTGCCCGTGCCGCTCTCGCCGGTGATCAGGACCGGCGCGTTGCTGCGCGCCGCCCGCTCGATCTCCCCGTAGAGCTGCTGCATGTTCTTCGAGCCGCCGATAAGCGCGCCGAAGCGCGCCGGCGCGTGCTCGGGCAGGATCAGGTCGTCGGCCTGCTCGGCCTGCGTCGCGGCGGCGGCCTGCTGCTTGAGCTCCTCGAGCTCCTCCAGGGTCTTGTTGAGCCGGGCCTCGCTCGAGCTGCGCGCGTCGTCGAGCTCTGCCGTCTCGAGCGCGAGGGCCGCCTGATCGGCGAAGGCCTGCACCACGGGCAGGTCGGCGAGGGTGAAGGCCTCGGGGTCGAAGCGGTGGTCGAGGTAGAGCACCCCGACCGTCTTGCCGCGCAGGATCATCGGCACCGAGAGGATCGAGAGCACCCGGCGCGCCTGGACGCTGCTGACCTCGCGAATGTCGGCGTCTGCCTCGCTGGTCGTGACGACCCCGCGCTGCTCCTCGAGGACGCGCTCGACCACGGTCCGCGACACCTTGCCCTGGGCGCCCGCCAGGCTCTCCTTGGCGAACCCGCGCGCCACGTCGACCTTGATCTTGGTCTTGCCGCCAGGACCCTCGGTCACGCGCACCAGGAAGCCGCGCTCAGCGTCGGCCAGCTCGATGGCCGCGTCGAGGATCATCGGGATCAGGGTCTGGACATCGCGCTGCGTGGCGAGGAGATGCGAAAGATCTCGCAGGCGCCGCAGCCACTCCACCTCACGTTCGTTCATGAGCGCATGATCGCGTGAAGGTCCGACCAATTCCACGTGTCCAGGCGCCGAAAACCCTGGTCGCGGGCCGGAGAGGCCCCGACGTCGTTTCCTTGAACAGGCTAGGAGGCGGAGAAGGGCAGCTCCACGACCTCCGCGGCCGGCCCCTCGGCGCTCCCGAGGCGGAGCTCCGCGCCGACCTCGTACTTGCGATGCAGGATCGTGAGCCCGCGCGCCCCGCCCTCGGCGGGCACGGCGCTGGTCAGGGTCCCGACCTCCTTCTCGCCCGAGAAGAGCGCCGCGCCGACCTCGGCCTCGGCGGGCAGGCGCAGCCCGACCAGCCGGCGGTTGACCTTGCCGCGGTGCTTGATCCGCACGATCACCTCCTGGCCGGTGTAGCAGCCCTTGTCGTAGTCGATCGCCTTGGCCTCCAGGCCGGCCTCGACCGGGATCGTCTTCTCGCTGATGTCCACCCCGTAGAGCGGCACGCCGCGCTCGACCCGCAAGCCCTCGAGCGCCCGCTGCCCGACCGGGCGGACGCCGGCAGCGCAGAGCTCCTCGACCAGCTCGCCGGCGCGCGCGCGGGTCACGATCAGCGTCACCCCCGGCACGTCCAGCCAGTCGTCGCGCACCACCACCAGCTCGCCGAAGCCCTCGATCGTGCGGTGGTCGAGGGGCCCCTGGGGCAGCTCGCCGGGGATCACCCCCTCGACCAGCGCCAGGGCCTGGGGACCGGCCACGCTCAAGAGCGCGCGCTCCTGCGCCGCGTCCTCCATCTTGACCTTGTCGAAGATCGCGTAGCGCTTGAGGTGCTTGTAGAGCGGCTGCTCGGCGCGCGGCGAGCACCAGGCCAGGAGGTCGTCCTCGCGCAGCGCGACCCACAGGTCCCCGACCGTGCCGCCCTTGACGTTCAGCACGCAGCCGTAGGCGCCCTGGCCCGGCTCGCGGCGGACCTCCTGGGTGATGTAGTTGTGCAGGAAGGTGACCCGCTTGTCGCCCGTCCAGCGCCGGAGCGACCAGCCGTGGCGCTCGTAGAGGCCCGCGCCCTCGCGCAGCGCGCGGGCCTCGGCCGCCGCGTCGCCGTAATCGACCACGACCTCGCCCTCGATCCGGGCTCCCTGCTGCTCGTGCCAAGCGTCCACGTCGGCCTCCTCTGCGGCGGGCAGCCTAGCGACCCGGTCGAGCAACCTGAACCCTCGGGGCTCGACTGAACCCCCGCGCGTCCTCTTCGTGCACAGTCGCAACGCTTAGGAGTGTCATGACCTCGACTGCCCGCGCGGCCTCGCTCGCCGCGCTCTTGACCGCGCTCTCGACCGCCCCGGTCTGCGCGCAGGACGCCCCCGCCCTGAAGCCCCGCCTCGACGACCTGCTCCGCCAGTGGACCCAGGCTACGGCGCGGACCCTCCTCCTCGAGCCCCGCCTCCAGCTCGATCAGCGCGCGGTCCCGCGGGTCGAGGCGACCCGCGCCCACCTGCTCCGCCTGACCCGCCACGCCGGCGCCCTCTTGATCGAGAGCGAGCGCAGCGTCGAGGTCGTGAGCGAGCGCAACGCCCGGGAGGCCTTCGGCCGCTACGTGCCGCGGCTGGTGCCCCAGGACGCGCCGCTCCCGGCGGGCAACGTCCCGGTGCGGGTCGTCTATCAGCTCCGCCACGAGGGCCAGGACGTCTTCTCGAGCCTGCGGGCCGAGGCGAACAACGACTCGGCTCGCCTGACCCAGGTCTACTTCCTGCCCCGGCGCCGCCGCCTGGTGCTGGTCGGGCTGGCGCCCAAGGTGGCCCTCCTGCGCGACCTGGCCCGCAGCCTGGACGCGCCGGACGAGGCCCCCGCGCCCTGCCGCGTCAGCCTCTACCGCGTCCCCGCCGAGGACTGGGCCGCCGTGGCCAAGCTCAGCCCCCGCGCGGCCGGCGAGCGCCTCGAAGCGGCCCTCCGCGACGGCCGCGTCCAGCGCCTCGAGAGCGCGCGGGTGGCCGCCCTGGGGGAGCGCCTCCAGCTCTCGCGGGAGGTCCGCAGCAAGCGCGGACAGCTCTCCGTGAGCGTGTCGGCCTACCAGCCCTCACCCCCCAAGGGTCAGCCCCTCGACCCCCAGCGGGAGACCCGCCTGCGCGTCCAGGTCCGCGAGGAGGGCGATGGCCTCGAGCGCGCCCGCCGCGACTTCGAGGTCCGCTTCGGCCCGAGCCAGCTCGTGGGCGTGCTCTACGCCGACGACCCCCAGCCGAGCTACCTCGTGCTCGTGATCGACAGCGCGCGCCCCTAGCGAGAGCTGTTTACTCGTCCCCGAGGACCAGGTCGCTGGTCGGCGCGTGGGTCGCCTCGCCGCTGGCGACCCGCTCGGGGGCGAGCGTGATCCAGGGTCCCTCGGGGTCGGCGTCCGCCGCCCGCG
>CALDQK010000659.1 GCA_937911525.1 uncultured bacterium | reverse complement strand
GGTGGGGTGCGGCGTGGGGGCGGGCTGCCCGGGGCGGGGGAGCGCCAGGTAGAGCCCGGCGAAGGTCACGAGCGCGAGCAGCGCCGCCGCCGCGAGCCTGGGGCGCGCGCTCTCGCCGGGCGCCTCGCGCCGGACGAGGGCGTGGGCGAAGGCCTCCGCGCTCGGGGGGCGGCCGGCGGGGTCCTTGGCCAGCCCCTGCAGGCAGAGGCGCGAGAGCCAGTCCGGCACTCCAGCGGCGCGCTCGCGCGGCGGGTCCGGCTCCTGCTTGCAGACCTTATCGAGCAGGGCCAGCGTGTTGCTGGCGTGGAAGGGCGGCTCGCCGGTCAAGCAGTGGTAGAGCAGGGCCGACAGCCCGTAGACGTCGGTCCGCTCGTCGCAGGTCTGGCTGAGGGCCTGCTCGGGCGCCATGTAGGCCGGCGTGCCGAGGAGCTCGCCCGTCCGGGTCAGGGCCTCGGTGCTCCCCCGCAGCTGGGTCAGGCCGAAGTCGCCGAGCTTCGCCTCCCCCTCCCGGCCGAAGAAGACGTTGTCGGGCTTGATGTCGCGGTGCAGGGCGCCGGCGGCGTGGACCTGGGCCAGGCCCTGCGCGAGGTGGGTCACGATCCGCAGCGCCTCTTCGGGGCGGAGCGCGCCGCCTCGCAGGCGCTCGTTCAGGGAGCCGCCCTCGGCGAGCTCGAGCGCGAGCACGAGCTCGGGGCCGAAGGCGAAGAGCTCGTGCACGCGCACCACGGCGGGGTGGTCGATCCGCGCCATGGCCTCGCCCTCGCGGCGGAAGCGGGCCTGGAGGTCGGGGTCGGCTTCGCGCAGGACCTTGAGCGCTCTCGGCGCGCCCGTGTGCAGGTGGTGCGCCCGCCAGACCTCGCCCATGCCGCCCGCCCCGAGGCGAGCCTCGAGGAGGTAGGGGCCGACCGTCGCGCCCGCCTGCCAGCTCAACTAGCTGGCGCCGAGGTGGCGCTGGAACCAGGCCAGCTGTTCGTCCTGGAGTCGCTGGTGGGCGGGGCTCTCGGCTCGGTAGACGTCGACGTGCTCGGCCTCGGGCAGGATCACGATCGCCTTGGGCTCGCCGGCCTTGGCGTAGGCGCTCTGGGCCTCGCAGCCGGCGATCAGCTCGTCCTTCTCGGGGGCGATCCAGAGCAGGGCGGCGCGGGTCGCGGGCAGGTCGCGCTCGGCGTCGAACTCGAACAGGTCGAGCAGGCTCTCGTAGGTGATCTTGAGCGACCAGGTCGAGTAGTTCTCGACCTCCTCCTCGAGCAGGGCGCAGGTCGCGGGGTCGCTCTTGAGCAGGCTCGCGACCGAGACGTAGCTGACCTCGCCCTCGGCCACGTAGCGCTCGCGGGCGCGGGCGACCTTGGCGCGGAAGGCGGGGAAGCCGGCGAAGCGGCTCCAGACGCGGCCGAGGTCCATCGGGCCCGCGATCCCGACCGCGGCCTTGACGCGGCGGTCGACGGCGGCGGCGATCGAGACCGCCGCGCCCAGCGAGGTGCCCGAGAGGCCGAGGCGCGTCTCGTCGACCTCGGGCAGCGAGGCGAGGTAGGTCAGGGCGTGGCGGACGTCGCGCACCTGGCGCCAGGGCAGGAGTCGGCGGCGGGGGGTGCCCTCGCTCTCGCCGAAGCCGCTGTAGTCGAAGTTGAGCGTCACGAAGCCCGCCTCGACGAGCCGCTCCGCCTGGGCGGGGAGCCACACCTCCTTGACGAGGGACATGCCAGCGCAGAACACCACCGCCGGGCGCGGCGCCTCGGGCGCGGCTCCGGCGGGCAGGCGCAGCACGCCGGCGAGCTTCCGCCCGTCGCTGTGGAAGGTCACGCTGCGTTGCTGCACGGCTCCTCCTCTTGTGGAACGCCCGCTGGCCTGACACCATCCAGGTCGCGGCACGACGTGCCAGGAGGATCGCATGGGCGAGGCCAAGGAGGGAAAGGGCAAGCGCAAGGCAGGCTTCCTGAGCAAGGTTCTGGGCGTCGCCGCCTGGGGCCTCGTGATCAGCCTCGCGACCTACTTCTCCCTGGACGACACGATCTTGCCGGGGTTCAAGACCCCCGACTTCGTGTTCTTCCTGCTCGTCGGCGTGTGCTGGCCCGTGCTGTGGGCCCTGACGACCCTGGCGCGCGTGCTCCTGCCGATGCCCTTCGAGCTGGGGCCGATCTTGTTCGAGCTCGTGCTGGTCAAGCCGGGTCACCTGCTCGCGTGGGTCGTGTTCGGCAAGCGCAGCGACGAGGCCGACGAGGACGAGCAGCCGAAGGCCAAGCCGGAGGAGGCTCCCAAGCCCACCTCCGACGCGCCGGCTCCTTGAGCCGGGGCTCGAAGAGGTGACTGGGCGTCTACAGGCGCCCAGGAGCCGCTTTGAGGCTGACTCTCAGTCACGCACCTGCGACGAAGCGACGCTGGCGAGCGCTCGCATGCGAGCTACCGTGCTGCGCGTGGGAGGTGCCATGAGCTTCACTCGGACCCTGCTCGCCGGCGCGCTTGGCTTGACCGCTGCGCTCGTCATCGGCGAGGCCGTCGCCGCGGATCCGGAGCGGCTCCCGCCCTTGGCCAAGCCCAAGGACGTCGACAGCGAGGCCTTCTCGACCTCGGGGACCTGTGCGCTCTGCCACGCCGGCAGCGACGGGGCCACGGCGATGAAGGACGCCAAGGGCCGCAGCGTTGCGCCCTACGACCTCTGGCAGTCGACGATGATGGCCAACTCCTCGCGCGACCCGCTCTGGCGCGCGGTGGTCTCGGCGGAGGTCGCGGCGACGCCCAACGCCAAGGCCGCGATCGAGCAGAAGTGCATGCGCTGCCACGCGCCCCTGGCGAGCGCTGAGGCGCGCCACTTCGGCGTCGAGATCGGCATGGACCTGCTCTACGACGACTCGGCCGAGGCGCAGCTCGCCCTCGACGGCGTGTCCTGCTCCATGTGCCACACGATCGACCCCAAGAACCTCGGCGAGCCCGAGAGCTTCAGCGGGCACTACGTCAACAACCGCAAGCGCGTGATCTACGGGCCGCACGCCGACCCGGTGCCGGGGCCGATGCGCATGCACGTCAGCATGACGCCGCGCCAGGGCGACCACGTGCGCAAGTCGAGCCTGTGCGCGACCTGCCACACGCTCTACACCGACAGCCTCGACGCCGAGGGCAAGAAGACCGGTCACCGCCTGCCCGAGCAGACGCCCTACCTCGAGTGGCAGAACTCGGTCTTCAATGACGAGGGCGGCAAGCGAGGTGTGTCCTGCCAGGGCTGCCACGTGCCGACCCGCGACGCCGAGGGCAAGCCGATCGAGACCCGGATCGCGCACGCGCCCTTCGGCGGCGACTTCCCCTTCCTCGAGCCGCGCCAGCCCTTCGGGCGGCACGTGTTCGTGGGCGCCAACACGCTGGTCCCCGCGATCCTGCGCGACAACGCCGGCGAGCTGAACCCGCGCGCCAGCAAGGAGGCCTTCGAGGCCACGATCGCGGCCGCGCGCGAGCAGCTGAGCAAGCGCACGGCGCGACTGAAGCTGGCGGGGGTCGAGCGCGCGGAGGGCGTCCTGCGCGCCAGCGTGAGCGTGCAGAGCTTCGTCGGGCACAAGTTCCCCACCGGCCACCCGGCGCGGCGGGCCTGGTTGCAGCTCGTCGTGAGCGACGCCAGCGGGAAGGTCCTCTTCGCCTCGGGCGCCCACGACGAGGCCGGGCGCCTGGTCGCGGGCGGCAAGGTCCTGGCGGCCGACCAGGCGGGCGGGCCCTTCCACCCGCACCGTCAGGTGATCCGCCGGGCGGACGAGGTCGCGGTCTACGAGTCGGTCATGGGCGACGCCGAGGGCGCGCCGACCTACCTCTTGCTGCGCGGCGCGAGCTACCTCAAGGACAACCGCCTCCTCCCGCGCGGCTGGTCGGCCGAGCACAGCAACGCCAAGGACACGGCTCCCGTCGGCGTGGCCAAGGACAAGGACTTCAGCGACGCGGGCGACACGGTCCGCTACGAGGTCAAGCTGCCCGAGGGCGCCAAGGGCCCGCTGAGGGTCCAGGCTCGCCTGCTCTACCAGGTGCTCGGCGCCCGCTACGCGGACGAGCTCTTCCGCTACGACACCCCCGAGGTGGCGGCCTTCCGGCGCTACTGGGAGAAGGCCGAGCGCCGGCCCGAGGTCGTGGCCGAGGCCGAGCAGACCCTGCCCTAGGGCCGCGTGATCCCGGCGCCTCGAGCGCGCTGGGGGACCCGGGAACACCGTGCTACGTGAGCTGCAGTGCGCCTGGGAGGCGACCAGGTCGCTCTAGATCCCAGACTCCCGTGCCCGTGCCCGAAAGGAACAACAGTAGGAGCTGTCGCAGTCAGCGAAAGCTCCTTCGCGTTCCTGGGATGGAACGGGGAAAACTCGAAAACTGGAAAGCGCGGTGGCTGCTCAGCGGAGCTGCCTTCTTCGAGTTTTCCA
>CALDQK010000658.1 GCA_937911525.1 uncultured bacterium | reverse complement strand
CGGCGGGAGACGGCGTGGCAGTGGCCCGGGAGGAAGCGGCGGGGGATCGTCACGGAGAGGGAGTAGGCAAGCGGGGGGCCGGCGCAAGTCCCGCCCGCTCGGAAGCGATTCGTGAACTCAGAGAGGTCGATGGGCAAGATCTGCCCATTCGTCTCGAAACCCTAGAGGGCTAGTTCGCGATCCGCCTCTTCCTCGGGCGTCTCCTCCGCGTCGAGGGCCTCGAGGTGCTCGGGGTCGAAGAGGCGCGGCAACGCCATGCGGATCGGGATCATGAGCGCGAGCACCAAGGGGAACAGGATCGCTGCCGCGCTGACCTTCACGGCCCAGAGCACCGCCAAGCACACGAACTGGATCGCGGTGAAGGCGTGGACCACCGGCGCCGGCACCTGGCGCAGGTAGTGCGTCCGCGGATACATCGCCGGGTCGTGCAGCCAGAGCGTCACGCGCTCGAAGAACTGATTGCCCGAGAGGGTCGCGATCCCCATGTAGAGGAACACCCCGTAGAGACAGGCCATGGGCACCAGCGAGAGCACGGGCACGAGCAGGAGCGAGCAGCCGATCAAGACGTGGATCGCGACCCCCGTCATCCGGTTCTCGACCACGCGGTCGGTCACCTGCTGGGTTCCGTCGGGGCGGTCCTCCGCGTGGGTCGTGGAGAGCGCCGCCACGTGGTTGAGCGAGCGCACCGTGGCCGCGACGAGCCAGGGCCAGCCCAGGAGCGAGCAGAGCGCCGTCAGCCCGCCCACCAGGAGCAGATCCAGGTGATAGCCCGGGCCCTTCTGCAGCTTGAACGCGGGCGCGTTGACCACCCGGGCCGTGATCTGCTGGTCCAGGAAGATCAGGATCGCGGCGAAGAGGCCTGGGATCGCCGCGAGGGCGATCCCCCACCCGGGCAGCGCGCTCAGGGGCACGAGGTGCTCGGAGAGGTCGAGGCTGACGTCCTTGGGCACCGTGATGTGCGGCAGCTGGGTGGTGTCGCGCATGAAATACGCCACGGCGCTCATGCTCGCGATCGCGATCACGACTCCGAAGTCCGCCAGGAAGTTGCGGGCCCAGGAGCGGAGGAGCGCGCTGCGTCGCACGCCGCGCAGGGTCCAGGCCACGATGAAGGTCCCCGCGGCCAGGACCAGGGCCGAGATCGCGGTCGAGTAGCTGATCAGCTCGTCGTCGTGGAACTCCTTGGCGATCAAGCTGACCGCCTCGACGATGAAGATCGCCGCGATCAGGAGCACGAAGATCTCGTCCGTGAAGCGCGTCACGTAGCGAATGCACACGCTGGCGTCCGTCACGGCCAGGAGGATCGTGAAGAACGCCGCCCAGAGCCCTGCCCAGGCGTAGAAGGGCAGGAACTCGAGCCCTTCGACCCGCGCCGTGAGCTGGTAGAGCAGCGCGGTGAAGATCAGCAGCGGGCCCGTCCCGCCGAGGATGATCAGGGGCTGACCTGCCGCCAGGGCGTAGACGACGCCGCACAGCGCGGTGGCCAAGAGCATGTCGACCGTGGTGATCGCCCCGCCTGTCTCGGCGCTCATGAGGGCGCCGAAGGTCACCGCCGCGGTGAAGCAGGCGAAGAAGAGGAAGATCGTGGTCGCGACCGCCTTCAGGTTCAGCCCCTGGCGGAAGTCGTCGGCGTAGAAGGGCAGCCGGCGGCGGATGTCGTCGACCACACCGCCCGCGAAGCGGCCGCTGAGGGCCTCGAGGCCGGCGCGGGCCAGGTTGGCCGAGGGCTCCTCGCTCTCCGTGCCCGCCAGACGCCGCTTGGCCGCTTGCGCTGCAGCGACCAGGGTCGCGGGGGAGTCGGCCGAGCGGAGCTGACTCGGGAGCGCCGGGTCCCGCAGGAGGCGCGCGATCTGGGTCAGGGCGTCCAGGTGCCCGTCTCGCTGGCCCGGGCTGCCGACCAGGAAGAACACCAAGTCGCAGTGCTCGTCGTCGGGAGCGCGGAGGTCGAGGGGCTTCTTCAGGCGCGCGAAGAGCACCACCGGCTCGTCCACGAAGCTGGCGTAGACGTGGGGGACGTAGACCCCCATCCCGATCGCGGCCGAGCTCTTCTCCTCGCGCTCGACGAGGGCCTGGACGAGGTCCTCGCTCCGGGCGGGGTCACGGACGACGCCTGACTCGACCAGGTGCCCGGCCAGATTGCGGGCGACGGACTCGAGGTCCTCGCCCTCGAGGTCGAGCAGGATGTGCGGTTCGACCAGGAACTCGCGCACGGGATGCCTGAAAACCATGCGCATGGTCTAACAGGAGCGCGGGTCGGCCACAGCCCGCTCGGCGCACAATTCGTCTCATTCGTGAGACGAACCCCCACGCTTGGTGGGCCACAAACACGGGTCTTCAAGCAGTCTTTAGCGGACTTACGTCCGCGCAGGGCTTGCAGCGGGGCACGGGGCTTGTTGTTCGGGACAGCAACAACCCCCACCCACGGACAAGCCCCATGAACCGTCTGACCCCCCTCCTGGCGGGCGTGCTGGCCCTCAGCGCCGGCGCTACCGCCTTCGCCCAGGACGAGACCCCCTACTACCAGCAGCAGCGCGCTGTGGTGATCTTCAAGGTCAACGACCCGATCACCGTGACCAGCTTCGACGGCAAGACCTACGAGGCCATCGGCCCCGGCATGTATCGCTTCGACTCGACCCTCAAGGCCACCCGCGCCCTGACCAAGGCCAACTTCGCCGACGGCACCGGCCCCATGACCCAATACGGCGGCTACTTCTCGGGCTCGGCCCGCCGCTTGGGCTCGACCTCGAGCGCGCTCCGCGACGGGATGACCTTCACGATCAAGCTCAAGGACGCCTCGATCTGGAGCCGCAATCGGGACTGGCGCAACGTCCTGCGCGCCGCTGAGCTCCGCCTGCGGATGCGCGTCCAGCTCGGCCACGGCTCCAGCACCCAGCTCTCCTTCAAGGGCGACGTCGCCCAGAGCGGCAACTACGTCAAGGGCACGATCGAGAAGGACTACGGCAGCGCGCCCCGGCCCAAGCTCGAGATCCTGCACGTCAAGCTCTCGCTCGACGACAGCAAGCTCCCGCAGCGCAAGGCCGCCGACTTCTTCCCCGCGGGCCTCGACGTCAACGTCAAGCCCAACGTGGCCAGCTACGTCTTCGAGCGCGTCGACTACGGCTTCGAGCTGACCCGCGAGAAGCTCAACGACGAAGGCGCCGCGATCTACGGCAGCGACGCGCGCTTCCCCATGGTCCACGAGAACGACTACTACGGTCACTACGTCAGCTCGCCCCACGACGCCATGGTCGTGGTCAAGCACGACGGCAGCGTGTTCCTGCGCGTCGGCTGGGGCCTCGGCGGCCGCTACCACGGCTGGAGCCACACCTACTCCGCCACGCTCAGCGCGGCCCAGTTCGCTCGCCTCAAGCGCGACGGTCAGATCAAGGTCACCGGCAAGGTCGCCTACGACTTCGCGAGCGAGGACGGCGAGGAGAAGGAGCGCGGCGACGGCGAGTTCACGCTCAAGCTGCGCCAGACGAGCGCCACCAGCGGCAGCACCGCCGGCGCCAGCGGCATGGTCACTGGCACGACCGGCAACTAGGCGATCCACAGGTATCGTGCGAGGGGCGCCCAGCGGGCGCCCCTTTCGCGTGTGGAGGCAGGAATGCGGCTCGGCGTGGACCTGGGCGGGACCAAGATCGAGGTGGCGGCCCTCGACGACGAGGGAGAGATCGCCCTCCGCGAGCGCCGCCCCACGCCGCGCGAGGACTACCCCGGCACGGTGGCGGCGGTCGCGGGGCTGGTCGGCGAGGCAGAGGAGCGCCTCGGCCGGAGCGGGCTGAGCGTCGGGGTCGCGATCCCCGGCGCGGTCTCCCCCGCGAGCGGACGGATCAAGAACGCCAACTCGACCTGGCTGATCGGACGACCCTTCGCCGAGGACCTCGCCCAGGCCCTCGGGAGGCCGGTGCGGCTCGAGAACGACGCCAACTGCTTCGCCCTCTCCGAGGCCTGCGACGGAGCAGCCGCCGGCTGCGAGGTCGTGTTCGGGGTGATCCTCGGCACCGGAGTCGGGGGCGGGCTCGTCGTGGCCGGGCGGGCGCTCAGGGGAGCGAACGCGATCGCCGGTGAGTGGGGTCACAACCCGCTCCCCGCGCCGCGCGCGGACGAGCTGCCCGGGCCCGAGTGCTACTGCGGTCGCCGCGGCTGCGTCGAGACCTTCCTCTCCGGCCCGGCCCTGGCGCGCGCGGCAGGCAGAGCCAGGGTCGAGGAGGTGGTCGCGGCCGCCAGCGCGGGCGACGAGGGGGCCGAGGCGCTGCTCCAGCGCTACGAAGAGCGCCTGGCTCGCGCGCTCGCGGTCGTGATCAACGTCGTCGACCCGGACGCGATCGTGCTCGGCGGGGGGCTCTCCAACCTCGCGCGCCTCTATGAAGGAGTGCCGGCGCG
>CALDQK010000657.1 GCA_937911525.1 uncultured bacterium | reverse complement strand
GAGATCGAGGGCAAGGGGCCGATCCGCTGCGACAAGGTCCTGGTCTCGGTCGGCCGCGTGCCCAACACCGAGAACCTCGGGCTCGAGAGCGTAGGCGTCCAGACCAACGACCGCGGGCAGATCATCGTCGACGGCCGCCTGGCCACGACCGCGCCCAACGTCTACGCCATAGGCGACGTGGTCCCGGGCCCGATGCTGGCCCACAAGGCCGAGGAGGAGGGGATCGCCTGCGTCGAGACGATCGTGACCGGCACCGGCCACGTCAACTACGACGCGATCCCCAACGTGGTCTACACCCACCCCGAGATCGCCTCGGTCGGCAAGACCGAGGAGGAGCTGCTCGAGAGCGGGACCGACTTCAAGAAGGGCGTGTTCAACTTCGCGGCCAACGGCCGCGCGCAGGCGATCGCCCAGGCCAAGGGCAAGGTCAAGGTCCTGGCGGACACCCGCACCGACCGCGTCCTCGGCGTCCACATCGTCGGCCCGCACGCGGGCGACCTGATCGCCGAGGTGGCGGTCGCGGTCGAGTTCAGCGCCAGCAGCGAGGACATCGCCCGCTGCGTCCACGCGCACCCGACCTTGGCCGAGGCCATCAAGGAGGCCGCGCTGGACGCCAACCAGCGCGTGATCCACAGCTAGGGGAACCAACCATGGCGAGCGAAGACGACTTCAAGGCCGCTGCCGAGCGGGTCAAGAGCCTGACCAAGCGCCCGAGCAACGACGAGCTGCTCCAGCTCTACGCCCTGTTCAAGCAGGCCAGCGAGGGCGACGTCAGCGGCAAGAAGCCCAGCCGGCTCAAGCTCAAGGAGCGGGCCAAGTTCGAGGCCTGGGAGAAGAAGAAGGGCACGAGCAAGGACGCCGCGCGCGACGCCTACGTGGCCCTCGTCGACCGGCTCGAGCAGTCCTACAAGTAGCCGTCCCCGAGCTGGCGCCTAGGTCGAGGGGGGAGCCTCTCCCGGCGGCAGCGGCGCTGGGGGCGGGGACTGCGGAGGCTGCACCGGAGCGTCTCGGAGAGCCGCCCGTCGGCGCCGCGCGCGCGTGAGGTTCTGCTCGGCGCGGGCGTGCTTGCGCTCGGCTGCGTGGAGGTCCTCCTCGCGCTCGCGGATCTGAGCCTGCAGCTCTCGCGCGCGGTCGCGCAGGTTCCCGCGCTGCGCCTCGCGCAGGTCCCGCTGCAGGGGCGCGATTCGGTTGCGCTCCTTCTGGACCCGGCGCTCGAGGGCGCGCTCTTCGGCCTCGAGCTCTTCGAAAGTCGGCTCCGCGGGCTCTTCGCTCACTCAGGATTCGATCTTGCCCTGGGGGCGGAAGGGGCCGGCCGCGGCGTAGCGGCCGCTCAGGGAGCGGCCCAGGACCTCGGCCATCGCCAGCGAGGCCGCGCGGACGGCCTCGACGTCGACGCCCGTCTCGATCCCCATCCCGTCCAGCATGAACACCAGGTCCTCGGTCGCGAGGTTGCCCGACGCGCCGGGGGCGTAGGGGCAGCCGCCCAGCCCGCCCGCGCTGCTGTCGAACACGCTCACGCCGGCCTGGAGGCCCGCCAGCACGTTCGCCAGCGCCGTGCCGCGGGTGTCGTGGAAGTGGAGCGCGATCCGCTCCAGGCCCACGTTGGGGGCCACCACGTCCAGCACCCGGCGGACCCCCGCGGGGTCCGCGACGCCGATCGTGTCGCCCAGCGAGAGCTCCTCGACGCCCATCTCGACCAGCGCCGCGGCCAGGGGAGCGACGGCGTTGGGGTCGATCGGGCCCTCGTAGGGGCAGCCCCACACCACCGAGAGGTAGCCGCGCACCCAGAGCCCCTCGGCCTTGGCGCGCTCGACGACGGGGCGCGCGCGCTCGAAGGTCTCGGCCAGGCTGGCGTTGGTGTTCTTGCGCGAGAAGGACTCGCTGGCGGCGAGGAACACGGCGACCGAGTCGACGCCCGCCTCGAGCGCGCGCTCGAGGCCCTTCATGTTGGGCACCAGCACGGGGTAGCGCACGCCCGCGACGGGCTCCAGGCTGGCCAGGAGGTCCTTGGCGTCGGCGAGCTGGGGCACCCACTTGGGGTGCACGAAGCTGGTCGCCTCGACGAAGGGCAGGCCCGCCTTGGCCAGGGCCGTGACGAAGTCGCGCTTGGCCGCGAGGGGCACCACGCCAGGCTCGTTCTGCAGGCCGTCGCGGGGGCCGACCTCGTAGACGGTCACCTTCTGGGGCAGCTGGGAGTCGGGCAGGCTCACGGGAGACCTCCTGCGGTCGCTAGTTGGGCGCCTGCCAGCTCGGCGAGCGCTTCTCGAGGAAGGCGGTGATCCCCTCGCGGCCCTCCTCGGAGGCGCGCCGCGCCGCGATCTGGGCCGAAGTGTAGGCGTCGACCTGGCTGGCCGGGAGGCTGGGGACCTGGCGGATCAGCTCCTTGGCCGCGGCGACCGCCTGGGGCCCGTTCTGGAGCACCTGGGACACGGCGGCGTCGACGGCGAGGTCGAGGGCCTCCTCGTCGGGGACGACCTGGCTGATCAGGCCGTAGCGCTCCGCGTGCGCGGCGTCGAAGCGCTCCCCGGTGACGAAGAGCTGCCGGGCGCGGCCAGGGCCGATCTTCTCGATCGCGTGGGGCGAGATCACGGCGGGGATCAAGCCGAGGCGGACCTCCGAGAAGCCGAACTTGGCCCGCTCGACGGCGATCGCGATGTCGCAGGCGGAGATCAAGCCCAGCCCGCCGCCGAGGGCGGTGCCTTGGACGCGCGCGATCGTGGCCTGGGGGGCGCTCGAGAGGACCCGCAGCATGGCGGCTAGCTTGGCCGCATCCTCGCGGTTCTCGCTGTCTCCCGACTGGCCCTTGCTCTTCATCCAGTTCAGGTCGGCGCCGGCCGAGAAGCTGCGCCCCCGACCGCCGAGCACGAGCACCCGGGCCTCGCTCTGGACGACCTCGCGGATCAGCTCGTCGAGCCGCGCCACGACCTCGTCGTTGAAGGCGTTGTGGACGTCGGGACGCTCCAGCCAGATCCGGGAGACCGCGCCCTCGCGCTCCAGCTTGACCAGGTCGCTCATGATCACCTCCGTGGCCGGCGACCTTACGCCAAGGCGATGATCGAGGCCACAGACAGGCAGGAGGAGCCCTTGACGCGGTCCAGTCGGTCGCGAAGCTGAGGGCATGAGCAGACTCGTCGCCCTCGCCGCCCGCCGCGGCACCCTCGGCGCCGCCCTCGGGCTGGTGTGCCTGATCGGAGGCGGGAGCCTGATCCAGCACCGGCGCGCGCTCTTCGCCCGCGCGAGCGCCCTCGAGGAGGTGCACGGCCAGCTCGGGCACCTCGAGACGGCGCGCTCCTCCGCCGAGGCGCGCCTCTCCCTGGCCGAGGATCAGCTCCTCGACGCTCAGACCACGGCCGAGCGCCTGGAGCGCGACCTCGAGGCCAAGCAGCGAGCGCTGAGCGAGGCCGAGCAGGTCCGCGAGCAGACGGCCGGTCAGCTGGCCGAGCAGCGCCGCCTCCTCGCGGCGCGCCGGGACGAGCTGCGCCAGCTGAAGCAGGTCCAGGCCCGCACGGCGGCCGAGGCCGCCCGGAGCCAGGCGCTGGCCGAGCGGCTGCGGGACGACGTCGCGGCCCTGCAGAGGTCCTCGCAGGAGCTGACCCGCGAGCTGCGCGTCACCCGGGATCAGCTCCAGGGCGCCCGCGCGGGCCTGGAGCAGGTCGATGGGCAGCTGAGCGAGGCGCGCCAGCGGCTGGTCGCGAGCCAGCAGGCGCTGGCCCAGAGCAAGGCAGCGCGCGAGCGGCTCGAGCAGGACCTGAGCCGCCTGCGGCGGGAGCTGGCGAGCGCCCGCCAGGAGGGGGAGGCCGAGAAGGCCCGCGGGACTCAGCTGGAGCGCGAGGCGGCGGCGCTGGAGCGCGAGCGGGACCTGGCGCGGCGCAAGGCCCGCGAGGCGGAGTCGACCCTGGCCAAGCTCCGGGACGCCGGGGTCAACGTGGCGCGTCTGAGCGGCGAGCGGCCGATGCCGAACGTGCGCGCGACCGTGGTCCAGGTCGACAACCGGGCCGTGCCGCCCACGCTCCTGATCGACGCCGGCCAGGTCCAGGGCCTCGAGCCCGGGGACGAGCTGGACCTGATCCGCGACGGGCGCCGGGTCGGCCGGATCGAGGTCGACGAGCTCCAGCCGCGCCTGGCGCGCTGCCGCTTGGTGAGCGGGCAGCGCGGGCTGAGCGTGCAGGTCGGCGACGAGGTCAAGACCAGCATCCGCGAGTAGGGATGACAGGCCGGCGGGGCCGCTCCGTCTGGGACCCTCCACCCCAAGGAGCTCCCCTATGGACACCGCCGCCGTCGCCTCCCTCTGGAACCAGAACGCCGAGAACTGGACCCTGCTCTCTCGCCAAGGCTTCGACGTGTTCCGCGATCACGTCAACACGCCCGGCTTCCTGGAGCTGCTCCCGGACGTCGCGGGGCTCGAGGGCCTCGACATCGGCTGCGGCGAGGGGACCAACACCCGCACGGTGGCCTCGCTGGGGGCCTCGATGCAGGGGGTGGACGTCGCCGAGCGCTTCGTGGCCTTCGCAAGCGAGCGCGAGGCCAGGGACCCGCGCGGGATCCGCTTCCAGCTCGCCAGCGCGACCGCGCTGCCCTTCGCGGACGCCTCCTTCGACTTCGCGACCGCCTTCATGAGCTTCATGGACCTGCCCGAGCAGGGTCGCGCCCTCGCGGAAGCCTTCCGGGTCCTGCGCCCGGGAGGCTTCTTTCAGTTCTCGATCTGCCACCCCTGCTTCCACCTGCGCCGCTTCAACTGGATCCGCGACGAAGAGGGCCAGCGGATCGGGCTCGACGTGGGCCACTACTTCGACCCGCCCTGGGGCGAGGTCGAGGAGTGGACCTTCAGCTCGGCGACCGAGGAGGCCAAGGCGGCCTTGCCCGAGTTCGCGCCCTTCAAGGTCCCGCGCTTCGGGCGCACCCTGACCGGCTGGCTCGACCTGATCTTCGCCGCCGGCTTCCAGCTCGAGCGGACCGCCGAGCCGAGCGCCAGCGACGAGGCCCTCGCGGCTTGCCCGCGCCTGGCGCACACCCGCCTGATCGCCTTCTCGCTGATCCTGCGCTGCCGCAAACCGGGGGATGGCCAGGGGCGCTAGCCCGGAGAGTTCGCCAGCCTCGTTCCTCGGCCGGCAAACTCCCCGGGCT
>CALDQK010000656.1 GCA_937911525.1 uncultured bacterium | reverse complement strand
GGACATCCCGCTCAACGTCTGCCACAGCGCCTGTCACTCGGCCTGCCACAGCGCCTGCCACAGCGCTTGTCACAGCGCCTGTCACTCGGGAGGGTCCTTTTGAAGCTTCTGGAGCGTCTCTTCCGGCGCAAGCCCGCCGCCGGGGGCTGCGACGGCGACTGCCGCTGCGGATCGAAGGGCCCCCGGACCAACCCCGGGCCGGCCCGCCCCGACCTGAGCTGGGTCGCGGAGTGGATCGAGCGGGTCCGCGAGTACATCTGGGTCCGCGCAGAGGACGAGGTCCTGATCCAGCGGCCCAACAAGGCGGTCAAGCTCAACCCCTCCGCCGTGCGGCTGCTGGGGCGGCTGCTGGCGGGCGAGTCGATCGACGAGATCCTGGCGCCCTACGGCGCTGACCCCGCCCCCTGGCGCGACACCGAGCGCTTCCTGCTCGACGTGCGCAAGCTGCTCAAGGACGGGCTGCCCGACACCTACGCCAGCCCCGCCGTCGAGAAGGTCCCCTTCACGATGGACTTCTCGCCCCTGCCCGTCCTGAGCGAGGTCGCGGTCACCTACCGCTGCAACGCGGCCTGCGTGTTCTGCTACGCCGGCTGCAACTGCACCGCGAACCCGGTCGGCAACGCCGACGAGATGAGCCTGGCCGAGGTGAAGCAGGTCCTCGACCGCCTGGTCGACGAGGCCAAGGTGCCCAGCGTCAGCTTCACTGGCGGCGAAGCGACCTTGCGCCCCGACCTGCCCGACATGATCCGTCACGCCCGCGCGCGCGGGATGCGGGTCAACCTGATCAGCAACGGGATCACCTCGGCCTCGCCGGCCTACGCGCGCAAGCTCGCCGAGGCGGGGCTGCACTCGGCGCAGATCAGCATCGAGGGGACCACCGCCGAGGTCCACGAGGCGGTGACCGCGATCCCAGGCTCCTTCGCCAAGGCCCTGGCCGGGCTGCGCAATCTGCGCGAGGCGGGGGTCCGCGTGCACACCAACACCACGATCCTGAGGACCAACGTCCACGACGTGGCCGCCTTCCCGCGCTTCGTCAAGGAGGTCCTCGGCAACGCCGCCTTCTCGATGAACCTCGTGATCCCGACCGGGAGCGCGCCGGTCAACGGCGGGCTCGAGGTGCCCTACACCGAGATCGGTCCGATCCTGGTCGAGATCGCCGAGCGGAGCGCCGCGCTGGGCGTCGAGTTCATGTGGTACTCGCCCACGCCGATGTGCATCTTCAACCCGATCGTGCACGGCCTGGGCAACAAGGGCTGCTCGGCCTGCGACGGGCTGATCTCGGTCGGCGCCGACGGGCAGGTCCTGCCCTGCGCCAGCTACGACGAGCCGGTCGGGGACTTCCTGCGCGAGGGCTTCGCCGCGGTGTGGCAGTCGGCCCGCGCCAAGGAGCTGCGCAACAAGGGCGAGGCGCACCCCGCCTGCCGCGCCTGCGAGCAGTTCGAGATCTGCCACGGGGCCTGCCCGCTCTACTGGCGCGCCATGGGCTTCGGCGAGCTGGACGCCGTCCACGGGCGAGCGCCTCAGCCGGCGCGCCGCGCGCTCCCGGTGGTGGCCTCGTGAGCGGGGGCGTGATCGCGGCGGAGACCAAGCAGCCGCTGCTCCAGTTCAGCTGGTTCAAGTCCCTCCCCTACGCCAAGCGGCTGTGGCTGATGGCGGGCTTCGCCGCGGCGGGCCTGGCGATCCAGGCCTACACCCTCGTGCCCTGGTATGGGCTCCCGCTGCTGCTGGCGACGGTGGTCCTCGGCTGGGTGGTCGGCTTCGACAACCGCCTCGACCGGCGCGGGCTAAAGGTCGACTCCGCCTGGGAGGACGTGCCCTACGAGCGCGTGCGCGAGCTCGAGGAGCTCCACGACCGGATGCACCGCTGGGACGTCTCGCCCTTCGACCTCAGCAACGGCCTGGGCCTGTTCACCTTCCTGCTCCTGGCCGGCGCCACGGTGTTCCTCGCCATGGAGGGCGACGACCACGGCGGAGAGCAGGTGGCCCTGATCGTGGCGGTGGACGTGGTCCTCCTGCTGGGGAGCCAGTGGCTGAGCGGAATGCGGACGCTCTTCACCCAGCCCGACCTCATGATCAAGGTCGACCACTTCCGCAAGGCCCTGGGCTACGTCAAGTCCGAGGCGGAGGCCCTCGGCGTCCTGCGGGCGCAGCTGCTGATGTCGGGCAAGGGCGAGGAGCGCAGCCCGGGCGACCTCAAGGTCTCGCTCCAGGTCACCGACGCGCCCGAGGGCTTCTTGGGCGTCCAGGCCCAGGTCGTGCTGAACCGCGTCCAGGGCACGCCCTTCCCCTACCTCTACGCGGTGGTCGTCGCGCGGCCGGGCCTGAACGTGATCCAGATCGCCCGCGAGCTCGACGGCCAGCTGCCCAAGGGCGTGATCCTGGAGTCCAAGCGCCAGGACGGGGTCGAGATCGCGATCGTGCGCCAGCAGACGACCCGGACCTCGGGCTATCACACCAAGCCCGCGGCGAGCGGGCGGATCCTGCGGAAGGCCTTCTCGATCGCGCGCGAGACGATCGCGCGCGCCGGGGGCTCGGGCGGCGGCGAGCTCGAGATCGAGGTCAGGCCGCGCTGAGTTGGCTCAGATCCCCTTGAGCAGGTGGCCGAGCTTGTCGCGCTTGGTCCGCAGGTACTCGATGTTCGCCGGGTGGGCCGGGATCTCGATCGGGACCTGCTCGACGATGTCGAGCCCGAAGCCCTCGAGGCCGATGATCTTGCGCGGGTTGTTGGTCAGCAGGCGCAGGTCGGAGAGGCCGAGGTCGACGAGGATCTGCGCGCCGACGCCGTAGTCGCGCATGTCCGCGCCGAAGCCGAGGATCTCGTTGGCCTCGACCGTGTCGTAGCCCTGATCCTGGAGCGCGTAGGCCTTGAGCTTGTTCTTGAGCCCGATCCCGCGCCCTTCCTGGCGCATGTAGAGCAGCACGCCCTCGCCCGCCTCAGCGATCTGTTGCAGCGCCTGATCGAGCTGGGGGCCGCAGTCGCAGCGGAGCGAGCCGAGCACGTCGCCGGTCAGGCACTCCGAGTGGACCCGGACCAGCACGGGGTGGTCGACGGGGACCGGCTTGCCCGCCTCGTCGCGGCGGCCGATCCCGCCCTTGCAGATCGCGAGGTGGGGGTTCTGGTCGAAGTCCGCGAGGTAGACGTGGAGGTCGAACACGCCGTGGCGGGGGGGGAACTCGATGCTGACCGCGCGCTGCACGTGCCGCCATTGACCAGCCGACCGCTGCTGCGCGCTGCACGTGCCGCTCGGTGCGCTGCCGGTAGCGGATCAGGTCCTCGACCGAGCCGATCTTGAGCTCGTGCTCCGCGCAGAACTCGATCAGCTCGGGCAGGCGGGCCATGGTCCCGTCCTCGTTCATGATCTCGCAGATCACCGCGGCCGGGCGCAGGCCGGCCAGGCGGGCCAGGTCCACTGAGCCCTCGGTCTGGCCGGCGCGCACGAGCACGCCCCCCTCCATGGCGCGGAGGGGGAACACGTGGCCGGGGCGGGCCAGGTCCTCGGGCTGGGTCGACTCCTCGGCCAGGAGCTTGATCGTCAGCGCCCGGTCGGCGGCCGAGATCCCGGTCGTGACCCCTTCGCGCGCGTCCACCGAGACGGTGAAGCCCGTGCCCATGAGCGAGTCGTTGACCTCGGCCTGCGGGTGGAGGCGCAGCGCCTCGCAGCGCTCGCCGTCGAGGGCGACGCAGATCAGGCCGCGGCCGAACTTCGCCATGAAGTTGACGGCCTCGGGGGTGATGAACTCGGCGGCCATGCACAGGTCGCCCTCGTTCTCTCGGTCCTCGTCGTCGACGAGGACGACCATCTTGCCCGCCTGGATCTCTGCGATGATCTCTTCGACCGGCGAGAGGCCCTCACGGCGAGACGACTCCAGCGACGTCTGGTTCATGGGCGGGAAGCTATCACGCCGCTCGCCGCTGGCCTCGTCTCAGCGAGAGGGAGGGGCCTGGGCCAGGGATTCTGGCTGACCTCGTCGGTGGCGGGTGTCCAGGCGCTGGGATAGCCTCCCGGACCTATGAGCGTTCCCGAGAACCTGATCGTGGTCGGTGACCGCGTCTTGATCGAGCCCACCGAGCAAGGCCGGACCCACTCGGGCCTCTACCTCCCCGCTGGCGCCCACGAGAGCGACGGCGTGCGCAGCGGCCGGATCGTGGCCACCGGCCCCGGCGCCCCCCTGCCGACGGTCAAGGAGGACGACGACGAGCCCTGGAAGGAGCCCCGCCGCGAGGCGCGCTACCTCCCGATGCAGGTCGAGGTCGGCGACGAGGCGCTCTTCTTCAAGAAGGCGGCGATCGAGATCCGCTGCGAGGGCGAGACCTTCCTGGTCGTGCCCCAGTCGGCGATCCTGGTCGTGTTTCGCAGCTAACGCCGCCTCGCTGAGTCCTTCAGCGTCCAGCGCTCGACCTGCGAGCGCAGGCGGCTCGCGAGCATGGGCTGGCCCCGGGTGAACACGAAGCGCTCCAGCTCGGCCTCCAGGGTGAGCTCTTCGCCCCGCAGCTTGCGCAGGATCTGCCCGAAGAGCACGTGGGCCACCGCCGAGTCCTCGACCATGCCGGCCTCCGGCGCGTTCAGCGGGGCCAGTGCTTCGCCGAGGAGGCGGTTGTGGCGCGCGACCTCTGCCAGGCCCTCCTCGCGGTCCACGAGCCCCCGGCGCAGGCGCTTGAGCGCGAGGCGAGTCGAGAACTCGAAGACGGAGGGATCTCCCGAGGCGAGCAGGCAGGCCTCGAGCAGCGTGCTCCAGCCGCCGGACGAGTCGAGGTCGGCCTGCAGCGTGACCGTGCCTCGCCAGCGGAGGAGGTTGGCCTGGAGCCGCGGAGGAAGTCGCGGATCGCGCGCGAGCGCGACGACGTGCGTCGCTTCCCGTCTGCCGATGAAGAGGGTCAGGTCGCGCCACAGCTCGTCAGCGATCGCCCCGCCCTCGAGCTGGCGCCCGTAGGACTGCGGCGCAGAGCCGAGGCCGAGCTGGACCAGCGCGCAGTAGGCGCGGGTGTAGTCGTGGCGCAGCCCCGGGCGCGGCTTGGCGACCACGAGCCGCTGGTCGTGCACCAGTCCCAGGTAGCCGTAGAGCGCTCGCAAGGGCGCCTGGAGCCTGGCCGCTGCCAGGGCCTCCAGCAGGAGCAAGGCGTGCGTGGGGAGCGGCGCGTCGGCGGCTCGCTCCAGCTCGCTGACGCGGCCGAGGACCCGGGCCGCGAAGTCCCGCTCGACGGGCTGGGTCGCGGGGAAGCGCTCGCGCGGCGCGAGCTCGGCCAGCGCGCTCAGGCGCGCCTGGAGCGCGACGCCCTGCTCCAGCTCGCCGAGGAGGGCCTCTTCGCAGAGGCGCGCTCGCCAGCTCAGCGCATCTGCTTCGCTGAGGAGCGTCGTGAGCTCCGCTCGCCGTCGCGCGAGCTCGGCCAGGGCCCCCTGGGCCTGGGGCGGCGGTAGCCAGAGGTCGACGCTGGCGCTGGGGCCCGCCTGCGACGCCACGACCTCGGCGGGCGCGGGCTTCCAGCTCGCCGCCAGCCCCAGGGCGACCATCAGCCCGCAGCCCAGCAGCCCCAGCCCCAGCGCGGGCATACGAGCGGGGGTCTCGAGCGGCTCCTGGCGCGCGAGGGCCTCGTCGAGCTCGGCCGCGCTGGCGAAGCGCTCCGCCGGGTCCTTGGCCAGGCAACGCAGCAGGACCTGGTCCAGCCACCGCGGGGTGCGCGCGCCGAGCTGAGCGGGTGTCCGCGGCGTCTGCTGCTGCGTGGCCACCAGCATGCTGACGAAGCTCTCGGCCTCGATCGGCGGCCGGGTCGTGAGGGCGGCGTAGAGGGTCGCGCCCAGGGCGTAGAGGTCGCTGGCGGGACCGATCTCGCCGGTCTGGCCGCCGGCCTGCTCGGGTGACCAGAAGCCGGGCGTCCCCAGCGCTGCCCCGGCGCGCGAGAGCTCGATCGACTCGGCGACCTCGAGGTCCTTGGTGAGGCCGAAGTCGGTCAACACGTAGTGATCGTCCGGGCCGATCAGGATGTTGTCCGGCTTGATGTCGCGGTGGAGGAGGCCCGCGGCGTGCACCGCTCCGAGCGCCGAACAGAGCTGGCGACCGAGGTCGATCACCTGCTCGACGCTGAGGGGCCCTCGGCGCAGCCGCTCCTCCAGCGACTCGCCCTGGATTCGGCGCATGGCGAACCAGGGCACGCCGCCGGACTCGCCGGCGTCGAGGACCTGGATCAGGCCGGGATGACTCAGGCGGGCCAGGGCGTCGACCTCGCGGCGAAAGCGCGTCCGCTGGGCCGGGTTGGCGCGTCTGCCCGCCGAGAGGACCTTGATCGCGACCTCTTGCTGGGTGTCGGCGGCGCGGGCCGAGTAGACGACGCCCATGGCACCGCGCCCGAGCTCGCCGGTGACCCGGAAGCGTCCGAAGCGGCTCTCGCGCAGTCCGCTCACTTGCCCTCCGCCAGCCAGGGGCGGGCAGCTGTCCACTCCTCCAGACGCTGGGCGAGCTGCGCCTTCAGGACTGGTTCGTCGCGCGTCTGTCCGTAGCGCTGCACGGCAGTGTCCAGCTGGCTCGGCTCCCCGCGGATGGCGCGGAGCGCCTCCTCGGAGAAGAGCAGGTCCCGGAAGTGCTCCTCCAGGATGCTCAGCCTCGGGTCGTCGAGGGGCGCGAGGAGGGCCCGCTGGCGCTCGAGGAGTCGCTCGAGCTCCTTGACCTCGGCCGGCGCGGGGCGCCCTCGCAGCGTCCGCTCGAGCCGCCAGCGGAGGGCGAAGCCGACGGCGCTCGGGTCGAGCGGCGCGAGCTCGAGCTGGCGCGAGCAGTCCCGCCAGCCCTGCTCCGTGAACTCACCCAGGCCCTTGTAGGCCGCCTCGCGCAAGAGGTAGGAGCGCAGGCGCGGGGCCAAGCGGCGGTCGGCGGCCTCGCGGCGGTAGTCGATCTTGAGCTTGGTGTGCCCTTGGCGCGCGACGAGGGACACCAGCGCGAGCCAGCGGGCTCCGAGCCCCAGTCCTGCGAGGCGCGCCTTCCGCCCGTAGGAGGAGGGGACCTGCGGGATGCCGAGCCGGGTGAGGGCCACGATGTAGCGCCCATAGTCCTCATGAATCCCGACGCGCTGGTCGCCGAAGAAGAGCCGCTCGTCGTTGATGCGCGCCAGGAAGAGGTAGGCCGGCAGCACGGGGATCTGCAGGCCTGCGCGCGCGAGCGCCTGGAGCAGGTCGAGGGGCTGGGCGCCGAGGGCCACCTCTCCGGCCGCCTCCAGCTCGCGGACGCGGTCGACCACGACCCCCGCGAGCGCGCTCGCGGCTTCGTCCTGGCGCGGGTAGGTGTCCGCCGGCCGCAGCTCGGCCAAGGCCTTCAGCCGGGCCAGCAGGCTGGGGAGCGGCTCGGCGCCTCGCGCGGCGCCCTCCGCGCAGAGGCGCGCGCGCCAGCCTCGGCGCAGCTCGTCGGAGGGGCCGTCCGGGTAGCGCTCGAGGCGCCCGCGCCAGGCTGA
>CALDQK010000655.1 GCA_937911525.1 uncultured bacterium | reverse complement strand
CGGCGCCGTGGCCCTCCTGGGCGGGCTCGCCTACAGCGCGGCCCTGCCCCTCCCCGACCCGAGGTCGAGCCCGAGCCCCGAGGCCCAGGCGAGCCAGGACCTGGCCACGCCGACTCCGCGGGTCCCGCCGCCGCTGTGGGAGTTGAGCGAGGGGCAGCGCTGGGCCTTCCGCGCGCACCTCGACGAGGTCGCGGCGGGCGTGGCGAAGCTCGACCTCGACCTGGGCGTCGAGGTCGAGGGGCGCGCGGGAGAGCTCTGGCTCTGCGCGCTGCAGGTGCTGCGCGTGCGGGCGAGCTTCAAGCCGAGCGGGACCCCAGGAGACGTGGTCTACGACACCGCCGAGCCCGTCGAGGGTCACCCCCTCGAGGCGCTGGGGGCGAGCTTGGGGCGGACCTTCGGCGTCCAGCTCGACCCACGCTCGGGGGACGTCGCCTCCTTGTCGGGGGTGGGCGCGATCGGCGAGGCGATCCTGGCTGGACCGATCTCGGAGAACCCGATCTTCGCCAACTTCACGTTCCTGGTGCGGACCGCCTTTCGGGACAGCTTCATTCAGGCCTGCCTCGACGGGTTGACCCACGTGCGCGGCCCGCCGGCTCCCGAGCTCCCCTGGAAGCTGGCGGGGGAGAGCTATCGTCTGCGCGGAACCTTCCCCACGGCGCTGCGCACGCTCGCTACGGGGTGGTATTCGCAAACCCGCGATCGCTGGGAGTTCGCCGGTGAGTCTCGCTACGCCGAGGGGAGGCTCTCCTTCGCGCGCTGTCAGCAGACCTACCTGGGCCGAGTCCCGCGCGGTGGGGGCGAGCGGATCGAGCCCGTGGCCTCGCGGACCTGCGTGACCACCTGGTCCTACACCCTGCTCGAGGAGGCCTGCCTGCCTTCCGAACCGATCCGCTTCGCCCGTCCGCGCTGAGCGCTGGGTCCCGCTATCGTGGCGGAGTGAGCGGAGCGGGCTCTGACTTCGGGCGACAGAACCTGCCTCAGGGGGCGCCCTTCCCCCTCGGGCCGCGGGGTCCCTTCCAGCTGCTGGGCGTGCTCGGCAAGGGGGGGATGGGGATCGTCTACCGCGCCTGGGACCCGGGCGCCGAGCGGGAGGTCGCCCTCAAGCTGATCCTGGGCGCGGACTCGCGCCGCCAGGCCCGCTTCGTGCGCGAGGGGCAGCTGACCGCCGCGCTCAGCCACCCCAACGTGCTCCGCGTCCACTCGGCCGGCGTGCTCGAGGGGCTGCCCTTCCTCGTCTACGAGCTCGTGGCCGGCGCGCGGACCCTGGAGGAGGTCTTGCCCGAGGTGCCCCTGCGGCGGCGCCTGGAGCTGCTGCGCGACGCGGCCCGCGGGCTGGGCTATGCCCACGCCCAGGGGGTGGTCCACCGCGACGTGAAGCCCGAGAACGTGCTCGTCGACGAGGGCGGGCGCGCCCTGGTGGCCGACTTCGGTTTGGCGGCCAGCGCCGGGGTCGAGCGCCTGACGCGGACCGGGGCCATGCTGGGCACGCCTCACTACATGGCGCCGGAGGCCTTCCGCGGCGAGTCCGGCGCGGCCGCCGACACCTGGGGCCTGGGCGTGATCCTCTACCAGTGCCTGACCGACGAGCTGCCCTTCAAGGGCGACTCGCTGGTGGAGCTGGCCGCCCAGATCGACCAGCAGCGACCGGACCCGCGCCGGGTGCGGCCGGACCTCCCGCCGCCCCTGGTCGCGATCTGTCGGCGAGCCCTCGAGCGCGACCCGGAGTTCCGCTACAGCGAGGGCGACGCCTTCGCCGAGGACCTGAGCGCCTTCCTCGACGGGCGTCGACCCAGCGCCTCGAGCGCGAGCGGCGCCCCGCGCGCGGCCCTGCGGCGGGTGCCCTGGGCGCTCTTGCTCCCGGTCGTCGCGGCGCTGGGGCTGCTCGGCTGGGCGCTCTTCACGCTGCTGCGGCCCAGCCCCTCCCCCCGCCCGACTCCGAGCGGGGTCGTGAGGGCGCGGCCGACGCTGGCCAGGACCACGCCGCCGCCGACGCCGACGCCGACTTCGAGGTCACGAGGCGATCCCCGCGACCAGCCCCTGCGGCTGACGCGAACCCTGCTCCACAACGAAGCTACGCAGGGCCGCCGCGGCAAGACCGGCGTCCTCTACCTGGCGGACGGGACCCTCGTGACCTACGGCGTAGACGGGACCCTCGCGCTCTGGGCGGCGGACCAGGACAGCGCCCCCCGGGATCGGATCATGGTCCTTCCCGATCAGCGGATTCGGCGGGTGGTCGAAGGAAAGCGCGGCGAGCTCTACGTGATCGCGGGGCAAACCGGGCTGTGGAGGCTCGCAGCGGGAGAGCACACGCACCTCGTGCCCAGACTGCTCGACGTCCAAGGGCTGGCCCTCTCGAGCGAGCGTGTGATCTACGCGGCCACCGAGGGGGGCGGGGTGGTCCGCTACGACCTCCGCGCGCAGCGTGAGCTCGAGCCCTGGGGCTCGCCCGATCAGGTCTATCACGGCGTGGCGGCTCGCGCCGGGCTGGTCTACGTCCTGGGTGGGCAGTCCGGCTTCCTCGAGGTCTACGAGGAGGGCGCCGAGCGCCGAGCGCCGCGCGAGCGCGTCGCCCTGGCGGCGGTCCCGCGCAGCCTGGTGCTGGAGCCGGGGGGCGCCTGGGCTGCGATCGGCACCTACACCGGCGAGATCCGTCGCCTCGACCTGAAGACCAAGACCTTCCTGCCGCCTTTCATGGCGCCGGACGTGAGGACCGCGCACCAGGGGGTCGTGGCGCGCAACGAGCTGGCCCACCACAGCAGCGTGCGCGCCATGGTCTTCGCGCGCGACGGGGCGTTGCTCTCCAGCTCCATGGGCGATCAGCGCGAGATCAACGAGCTGCGGATCTGGGACCCCGAGAGCCGCCAGGAGCGCCGCCCCGTGTTCAAGCCCAACCTGCGCCTCAGCGAGAGCCTGGCGGTCTCGGCCGACGGGCGCGAGGTCGCGCTGGGCACCAAGGAGGGCGAGGTCCTCGTCCTCCGTCGCTGACCACAGCCCGAGAGCGCAGGCTGCGCTGCGCGTCGGCTCGGAGCAGGGGTAGAGCTGCCAGGATCCCGGCAGCCAGGCCGCCGCTCGCCTTGGAGATAACCTGACAGGACGGGGATGCCCTCCCGTCGGTTGGGCTCCTCGGAGGAACCCTTGACCACCGCTGCTCTCTACGAAGACGACGCCGTCCAGCCCCAGGGGCGGCTCGACTTTGGCCTCTGGCGCCGGATCGTCGCGCACGCCCGCCCCTACCGCTTCCACCTGGCGGGTTTGGCTGGCTGCGGGCTGTACGCCGCCTTCGTCGACGCCGCCTTGCCCTTGATCACGGGCCGCTTGATCGACGCCGCCGTCGGCGGCGCCTCCCTCTCGGCGCTCGTGCCCTTCGCCCTCGGCTACGCGGTGCTCCTGACGGGGCTCTCGATCGCGATCTGGGGCTTCATTCGCCTGGCCGGACTGGTCGCGACTGGGGTCTGCTACGACCTGCGCCGCGAGGGCTTCGCCCGCATGCAGGCCCTGCCCTTCGCCTGGTTCGACGCTCGCCCCACCGGCTGGCTGGTGACGCGGCTGACCTCCGACTGCGAGAAGATCAGCTCGCTGATGCCCTGGTTCCTGCTCGACTTGACCTGGGGCTGCTCGCTCCTGGTCGGGATCAGCTTCGTGATGTTCCTGCTCGATTGGCGCCTGGCCCTGGTCGTGCTCACGATCGTGCCTCCGCTGACGCTCCTGAGCCTGGTGTTCCAGAACAAGCTGCTGCTCAGCTCGCGCCTGATGCGCCGCTCGCGCGCGCGGCTCACCGCCAGCTACACCGAGGGCCTCCAGGGCGTGCGCACGACCAAGACCCTGGTCCGCGAGGCGGGCAACCTGGGCGAGTTCCAGCAGGAGAGCGGCGACATGTTCGCCCACTCGCTCCGAAACGCGGTCCAGTCGGCGGTCTACCTGCCCATGGTCATGACGCTCGGCAGCCTGGGCGTCGGCCTGGCCTTGTGGCGGGGCGGCCTGGGCGTGGGTGAGGGGGCGGTGTCCCTGGGGACCTTGGTGGCCTTCATGCAGTACGCCGCGCAGTTCACGATGCCGATCCAGGAGATGGCCGAGCGCTTCACCCAGCTCCAGGGGGCCCAGGCGGCGGCCGAGCGGGTCCAGAGCCTGCTCGACACGACCCCCGAGATCCGCGACAGCGAGGAGGTCCGCGCGCAGGTCGCGGCCTGGGCGGGTCGCGAGCGGCCCGCCGGCGTCGCCCTCGACGGCGGGCAGGAGCGG
>CALDQK010000654.1 GCA_937911525.1 uncultured bacterium | reverse complement strand
GGCCAAGGACGGCGGCTGGGCCTTCTCCTCGGGCGGCGACCAGCGGATCCGCGGCGCCAGCGGCTACCAGTACAAGGAGGGCGGCGGCCCCGGCGTGGGCCGGCTGCACATCCTCGAGGTCCAGCGGCTGATCCGCATGATGCCCAAGGTCGTGATCGCGCTCGTCCCCGGCTGGGCCGCGGGCGGCGGGCACAGCCTGCACGTGGTGTGCGACCTGACCCTCGCCAGCGCCGAGCACGCGCGCTTCAAGCAGACCGACGCCGACGTGGCCTCCTTCGACGGCGGCTACGGCTCTGCCTACCTGGCCAAGATGGTCGGTCAGAAGCGGGCCCGCGAGATCTTCTTCCTGGGCCGGCCCTACTCCGCGCAAGAGGCCCACGACATGGGCATGGTCAACGCAGTCGTGCCCCACGCCGAGCTGGAGCGGACCGGGCTGGAGTGGGCGCGCGAGATCCTCGGCAAGAGCCCGACCGCGATCCGGATGCTCAAGTTCGCCTTCAACCTGACCGACGACGGCCTCGTCGGGCAGCAGGTGTTCGCGGGCGAGGCGACCCGCCTGGCCTACGCCAGCCCCGAGGCCGCCGAGGGGCGCGACTCCTTCCTGGAGAAGCGGGCTCCGGAATGGTCCAGCTTCCCCTGGCATTTCTAGGCATTTGCCTTAAACCCTCTCTTCCCTCTTCGCGGAGGGGGCCCCGTCCCGACCCCCTGGAGTCAGCATGACCACCCTTCTCAGCACGATCCAAGCGCCCGACCAGCTCGCCGAGCGCAGCCTGACCGAGCTCGAGCAGCTCGCCCAGGAGATCCGCGAGGCGATCATTGGCCAGATCATGCAGACCGGCGGCCACCTCGCGCCCAACCTGGGCGTGGTCGAGCTGACGATCGCGCTGCACCGCGCCTTCGACTTCAGCCACGACCGGCTGCTCTTCGACGTCGGCCACCAGTGCTACCCGCACAAGCTGCTGACGGGGCGGCTCGGCCTCTTGGGCAAGCTGCGCACCCGCGAGGGAATGGCCGGCTTCCCCGAGCCCTCCGAGAGCGACTACGACCTGTTCCGGGTCGGCCACGCCGGGACCGGCGTCTCGACGGCGGTCGGGATGGCGCTCGGCGACAAGGTCCAGGGCCAGGGCTTCCACAGCACGGACAACCCGCAGGGACGGCGGGCGGTCACGATCGTGGGCGACGCCTCGGTGGTCAACGGGCTCGCCATGGAGGGCCTCAACGCCGCCGGAACCCTGGATCGCCAGCTCCTGGTCGTGCTCAACGACAACGGCAAGAGCATCTCCGAGCCCCAGGGCTCGATCGCGCAGCGCCTGGCCGACCAGGACCCCCTGGCCCACGACTGGTTCCGCGCCTTCGGGCTGGACGTGGTCGGCCCCGTCGACGGTCACGACCTGGCCGCGCTCGAGGAGGCGCTGGCCGACGTGAGCCAGCGCGACCGCCCGGTGCTGCTGCACGTCAAGACGGTCAAGGGCAAGGGCCTCGAGGCGGCGGAGCAGGACGCGACGACCTTCCACTCGCCCAAGCCCTTCAAGCTCGACGGCTGCCGGGTCGAGGTCAGCAAGGGCGGGCGCAGCTTCACCGCCGCCGCCGCGGACGGCCTGATCGAGATCATGGAGCGCGACCCGCGCGTGGTCGTGGCGACCTCCGCCATGCCGACCGGGACGGGCGTCGACAAGGTCGAGGAGCGCTTCCCGGAGCGGACCTTCGACACCGGGATCTGCGAGTCGCACGCCCTGACGCAAATGGCCGGCATGGCCAAGGCCGGCCTGCGCCCCTTCTTCTGCGTCTACAGCACCTTCCTGCAGCGCGCCTTCGACCAGGCCTTCCAGGAGGTCAGCCTGCAGGGCCTCGCGGTCCGGCTCTGCCTCGACCGGGCCGGCGTGGTCGGCGGCGACGGCGCGGTCCACCACGGCTTCTGCGACGTGGCCCTCCTGCGCAGCCTGCCCAACGCGGCGCTGATGGCCGCGATCGACGAGCCCTCGCTCCACGCCGCCCTCGAGCTGATGCGCGGCTACGACGCCGGCCTGAGCGCGGTCCGCTACCCGCGCGACAGCGTGAGCGAGCGCCTGGGCGAGGCCCCGCCCTTCCGCCTCGGCCAGGCCCGCAACCTGACGCCCAAGGTCCGCACCCCCGACGTGGCGGTGCTGGCCTACGGCCCCTGCGCCCTGAGCGCGCTCGACGCCGCCGAGCAGCTGAAGGGCGAGATGAGCGTCGGCGTGTGGGACGCCCGCTTCGCCAAGCCCCTCGACAAGGGCCTGATCCGCAAGCTGCTCGCCTCGCGCCGGCCCGTGGTCACGATCGAGGACCACGCCCGGATCGGCGGCTTCGGCTCGGCGGTGCTCGAGTTCGCCCAGCAGGCCGGCCTCGACGCCAGCCGCGTGGTGCGCCTCGGCC
>CALDQK010000653.1 GCA_937911525.1 uncultured bacterium | reverse complement strand
GCCTGCACGAGCCTCGACGCTCCTGCACGACTCGCCCCGGCCTGTCCTCCCGATTCAGGTGGACTGGCCGTTGTTTTTGTACTAGACCCGACCACCGAATCCGCAGAAGATCCTCGCCATCGGGGGGATTGTCGGCCGTTTCAGGCACACTCCCTTCCACCAAGGAGTCTTTATGGGCGTCAACTTCAAGCAGGCCGCATCCGTCGCGGGCTACGTGCTCAAGCAGCGAATCCTCCGGCGTGAGAAGTATCCCCTCGTGCTGATGCTCGAGCCCCTGCTGCGCTGCAACCTGTCCTGCGCGGGCTGCGGCAAGATCCAGTATCCCGACCACATCCTCGACAAGCGCCTCAGCGCCGAGGAGTGCTGGGAGGCGGCCGAGGAGTGCGGCGCGCCGGTGGTCTCGATCGCGGGCGGTGAGCCGCTGATCCACCCCGAGATCGACCGGATCGTCGAGGGCCTGGTCAAGCGCAAGCGCTTCATCTACCTCTGCACCAACGCGCTGCTCCTCGAGAGCAAGCTGCACCTCTTCAAGCCCAGCAAGTACTTCAGCTTCTCGGTCCACCTCGACGGCCTCGAGGAGCGCCACGACGAGATGGTCTGCCAGAAGGGCGTGTTCGAGAAGGCGATCAAGGCGATGAAGGCCGCCAAGGCGGCTGGCTTCCAGGTCACGACCAACACCACGATCTTCCGCGGCGAGGACCCCGAGGGCGTGCGCAAGCTGATCGACTTCGCTCACAAGGAGCTGAACATCGACGGCATGATGATCTCGCCCGGCTACGCCTACGAGAAGGCGCCCCAGCAGGAGCTCTTCCTCCAGCGCGAGGAGACCTACACGCTCTTCCAGGAGATCCTGGCCGACCACAAGAGCAAGGGCTGGAAGATCAACGCCTCGCCCTTCTTCCTCGAGTTCCTCGAGGGCAAGCACCCCGAATACGACTGCACCCCCTGGGGCAACCCGACCCGGACGGTGTTCGGCTGGCAGAAGCCCTGCTATCTGCTCGGCGAAGGCTACGTCAAGACCTTCAAGGAGCTGATGGAGACCACCGACTGGGCGCAGTACGGGCACAAGAGCGGCAACCCCAAGTGCCAGAACTGCATGGTCAGCTGCGGCTTCGAGGCCACGGCCGTCCACGACCACTTCTCGCGCCCCGGCAAGTCGCTGGCCGCCACGATCGCGGGTTAGTAGCGGGTGTCCGAGTCCTCCGCCAGCCAGGCCAGCCGCAGTGTGCTGGTCCAAATGCTGCTGGCCGGCGTCCTGCTCGCGATTCCCCTGCTCCTGCTGATCTATCGCCCCCCGGCGCCGCAGGGGCCGGTCTCGATCCAGCGACTGTGCGGGAACGCGACCCCGGTCGAGGGGCTGCTGGGGCAGGAGCTCAGCCTGTCGGGCGTCCTGGTGCGGGCGAACCCCCTCCTGATCGCCGACCCTGCCCACCGCGAGTGCGTGGCTCGGGTCGAGCTGCGGGTCGGCGGCAGCGCGCTGAACATGTTCCGCCCTGGGGCCTGGGTCTACGTCCGGGCGACCTACCGCGGGATCGAGGACGCCGAGGGAAGCCCGCGCGCGCACCTCGACCAGGGGCGCCTGCTCCAGGCCAGCCAGGGCAAGTTTCCCCAGCGCTGAGGTGCGCAGCGCTGAGGTGCGCAGCGCTGAGGGTGCAGCGCTGAGGGAGGCGCAGTGATCGCCCTCCCCTTCGTGCTCCTGGCGGTGCTGGCGGCGCTGGCTGTGGTCACGATCCGAGGCCGCGCGGCGCGGCGCCGCGAGCTCGCCCAGCCCGGGCGCGCGCCCAGCGCCCCGCTCGAGGTCGAGGACTTCCACGCCCTCGAGGCGCGCGTCTCGCGCGAGCGCTGCGAGGCGTGCCAGGTCGACTTCAAGCAGAGCGGCGAGGGCAGCCGCGTGCACGAGGGGCGGAGACTGCGCGTCGTGCGCCTGGTCTGCCCCCGCTGCGAGGACGAGCGCGAGCTCTTCTTTCAGGTGGGTTGAAGGCCAGCGCTCACGCTGCGCCAGCTGCAAGGGGAGCGAACCGCCTAGCCGGCAGGGCGCCGCCCTGGTCTCTTCAGGCGGGGAATTCAGCTATCCTCCGACCTCAACGGAGGTGAGCCATGAGCGAAGTCACCGCCGGCGAGCTCGAGTCCCTCGGCCTCAAGGCTGACGAGGCCGCGCACCTCAGCGCGCGCTGGACCGAGCTGGCCGAGGTATCCCCCGAGCTGGCCTGGCAGCGCCTGAGCCAGGACGACTTGAAGCCCAGCCAGCCTTTCGCGGTCCACCTCAGGCTTTATCAGGCCCTGAGCGAGCGCTGGGACCCCGCCGCGCGCGGGCCCCTGCCGGCCTGGCTGCCCAGCGAGGGCGCCAAGACCAACGCGCGCCGGCTGATGCAGCAGCAGGAGCTGAGCGACTTCGCCGCCCTGCACGCCTGGTCGGTCCAGGAGCGCGGGCCCTTCTGGGGCGCGCTCGCGGAGCGCATCGGGTTTCGCTTCGCCGAGGCCCCCAGCGCGCCTCTGGACGCGAGCCCGGGCGTCGAGGACGCGCGCTGGTTCCCCGGCGCGCGCCTGAACGCGACCCAGTCCTGCTTTCAGGCCGCGGGGGACGCGCCCGCGATCGTGTTCCAGCGCGAAGGCGGCGAGCTCGAGCGCTGGAGCTACGACGAGCTGCGCGCGCTGACGGGGCGCGTGGCCAACGGGCTGGTCGCGGCGGGCTTCTCCGCCGGCGACGCGATCGCGATCGACATGCCCATGACGCCCGAGTCGGTCGCGATCTACCTGGGGATCATTCGCGCCGGCTGCGCGGCGATCTCGATCGCGGACAGCTTCTCGCCGGCCGAGATCGCGACTCGGCTGCGGATCGGCGCGGCCAAGGGCGTGTTCACCCAGGACGTGATGCTGCGGGCCGGCAAGACCCTGCCCCTCTTCGCCAAGGTCCAGGACGCCGAGGCCCCGCGCGCGATCGTGCTCCCGGCGACCCCCGGCGGCGAGCTGCAGGTCGAGCTCCGCGCGGGCGACCTGGCCTGGGGCGACTTCCTCAGCGAGCGCGAGCCCTTCGCCGACGTCCTGAGCGAGCCCGACGCCCTGACCAACGTGCTCTTCAGCTCGGGCACCACGGGCGAGCCCAAGGCGATCCCCTGGACCCAGCTGACCCCGCTCAAGGCCGCCGCCGACGGGCACCTGCACCACGACATTCGCCCCGGCGAGGTGGTGTGCTGGCCGACCAACCTGGGCTGGATGATGGGCCCCTGGCTGATCTACGCCGCCCTGATCAACCGCGCCACGATCGCCCTCTACTGCGGCGCCCCGACCGGGCGCGCCTTCGGGGTGTTCGTGCAGGACGCCGCGGTCACCATGCTGGGCGTGGTCCCGAGCCTGGTCGCCACCTGGCGCGCCACGGGCTGCCTCGACAGCCTCGACTGGTCCTCGATCCGCTGCTTCAGCTCGACGGGGGAGTGCAGCAACCCCGAGGACATGCTGTGGCTGATGTCCCTGGCCGGCTACAAGCCGGTGATCGAGTACTGCGGCGGGACCGAGATCGGCGGGGGCTACCTGACGGGCTGCCACGACCTGCCCGCCGCGCCCGGCCACTTCAGCACCCCCGCCTGCGGGCTGGACCTGGTCCTGATCGACGACGAGGGCCAGCGGGGCGAGCGCGGCGAGGTGTTCCTGGTCGCGCCTTCCGTCGGGCTCAGCCAGCGCCTGCTCAACCGGGACCACCACGAGGTCTACTTCGCGGGGACCCCCAGCCACGAGGGCGCGCCCCTGCGGCGCCACGGCGACTGGCTCGAGCGCCTGCCGGGCGGCTTCTGGCGCGCCCAGGGGCGCGTGGACGACACCATGAACCTGGGCGGGATCAAGGTCAGCTCGGCCGAGATCGAGGAGCTGCTGAACAACGTCGAGGGCGTGCACCAGACCGCCGCGATCGCGGTCCCGACCCCGGGCGGCGGCCCGAGCAAGCTCGTGGTCTACGCCGAGGCCGAGGCGGGCGCCGAGCTCGACGCGGCCGCCTTGACCGAGACCTTCCGGGGCTTGATCAAGCGCGAGCTGAACCCGCTCTTCAAGGTCAGCGAGACCCTCGTGCTGGAGAAGCTGCCGCGCACGGCGAGCAACAAGGTCATGCGGCGGGAGCTGCGGGCGCGCTATCTGGCTGAGCGCACCTAGCCGGCGCCTGCGTGCCCCTGCCCCTGCCCCTGCCCGTGCCCGAGTCGCCGCGCGAGAGCGCGAGGGGGGGCTCGTGAGCGAGCCGCTCTGGCTGCTCGCCCCGCTCCCCGGCGAGCTCGAGCGCGTCCCGCGTCCGGCCAGCCAAGAGCCCCTGACGCTCCCCAGCCCGGGCCTGGCCTGGCGCTGGGCCGAGGGCGGGATCGCCTTCAGCGGGGTCGGCCGGCGCGCGACCCGCGGCGCGCTCGAGGCGCTGGCGGCCGCCGGCGCCCGCCGGGTGTTGCATCTCGGCTGCGCGGGCGGTCTGCGGGCCGAGCTGCGCCCGGGGGACGCGTTCTGGATCACGGGCGCCAACCACGAGGACCAGCGCCTCGAGGGCCCCGGGGAGGACGCGCTGCGCGAGCGCCTCTCCCTGCCCGCCGCGGAGTGTGTGACGGTGCGGCAGGTCGCGGGGGACCCCGCCGCCAAGCAGGCCCTGGCCGAGCGCTTCCCGGCCGCGGCGGTGGTGGAGATGGAGACCTACTGGGCGATCGAGGCCGCGGCCGAGCTGGGCCTGACCTTGAGCTGCCTGCGGGTGGTGGTCGACCGCCGGGACGAGCCGCTGCCCGACCTGAGCAGCGCGCTGGACTCGCTCGGGCGGCCCAAGCCCCTGCGCATGGCCTGGAAGATCGTCTCCAGCCCGCGGACGGCCATGAAGCTGCCGGGGGTCGCCAAGGCCTTCGGCGCGGCGCAAGATCGCCTGGCGGCGCTGGCTCGGCTGGCGCTGGCGGAGGAATAGCGCCATGTGCGGGATCGCAGGTCAGGTGTGGCAGGACCCGAGCCGGCCGGGGGACCCCTCGCTGGTGGCGCCCATGGTCGCGGCGCTGGTCCACCGCGGCCCCGACGGGGAGGGGATCGAGGTCGTCGGCCCGGCGACGCTCGGGCACCGGCGCCTGGCCGTGATCGACCTCAGCGAGGCGGCCCGCCAGCCCCTCGCCAACGAAGACGACACGGTGTGGGTCACCTTCAACGGGGAGATCTACAACTTCCGCGAGCTGCGGGCCGAGCTCGAGGCCAAGGGGCACCGCTTCCGCTCGGACACCGACTCGGAGGTCCTGGTCCACCTCTACGAGGAGCACGGCGCGGACCTCGTCGAGCGCCTGGTCGGCATGTTCGCCTTCGCGCTCTGGGACGCGCGCGAGCAGCGGCTGCTCCTCGCCCGCGACCGCGCCGGCCAGAAGCCGCTCCACTACCGCGTCGACCCCGACGCGCTGCGCTTCGCCAGCGAGCCCGCCGCGCTATTGGCCGCCCCGGGCGCGCCGCGCCCCGAGCCGGACCGCGAGTCGCTCTTCTACTACTTGCACTACGGCTACGTGCCCTCGCCCCGCTCGGCCTTCGCGGGCGCGCGCAAGCTCCCCCCGGCTCACCTGCTCGACTGGCGCCCCGGCAGCCCGCCCCTCCTGCGCCGCTACTGGTGGCCGAGCTTCTCGCCCAAGGGCACGACCCCGAGCGAGGAGCTCGTCGACGAGCTGGCGGAGCAGCTCGACCGGAGCGTCAAGCTGCGCATGGTGTCCGACGTGCCCCTGGGGGCCTTCCTCTCGGGCGGGATCGACTCGGGCCTGATCACCTCTTCGCTGGCGCTCCAGGCCGACCGCCGGGTCGACACCTTCACGATCGGCTTCGACGAGGCCCGCTACGACGAGCGCCCCCTCGCGCGCGAGGTCAGCCGGCTCTACGACACCGCCCACCACGAGCGGGTCGTCCCCGCCGAGGCGGTCGAGCTGCTCCCGCTCCTCGTCCGCCGCTACGGCGAGCCCTTCGCCGACTCCTCGGCCCTGCCGACCTATCGCCTGGCTCAGCTGGCGCGCGAGCAGGTCACGGTCGCCCTCTCGGGGGACGCCGGCGACGAGCTCTTCGCGGGCTACCGGCGCCACACCGCCAACGCGCTGGCCGACGCCGTGCGCTGGGCTCCGGGCCCGGCGCGCGCCTTGGCGGGCAGCGCCCTGGGGGCGCTCCCGGGCGCTGTGCCCCTCGTCCACGACGCGCGCCGCTTCCTGCGCGCGGCCGAGCTGCCCCTCGTCGAGCGCAACGCGACGATGAACATGGTGATCAAGCCGGAGCTCGCGGCCGGGCTCTTCGCGCCCGAGGCGGCCCGCGCCCTGCGCGAGCTCGACCCCCTCGAGCCCTACCGGCGCCACTTCGCGGACGCGCGCGCGACGCGCGACGAGGAGCGCGTGCTCTGGGTCGACTTCGCCATGTATCAGGCGGACGACATCCTGACCAAGGTCGACGTGGCCACCATGTGCCACGGGCTCGAGGCGCGCGCGCCCTTCCTCGACCACCGCCTGATCGAGTGGGCGATGCGCCTCCGCTTCCAGGAGAAGCTGCGCGGCCTGGAGCGCAAGCGGATCCTCCGCCGCCTGGCCCGCCGCCGGCTCCCGCCCGAGGTCGTCGACGCCCCCAAGCGCGGCTTCGCGCTCCCGATCGCGGACTGGTTCCGCGGTCCGCTCTTGCCCCTGTTCCGCGAGACGGTCCTCGCCCCCGACGCCCGCTGCGCCGAGCTCCTCGACCCCAGCGCCGTCGCCAGCCTGCTCGCCGCCCACGGCCAGCGCGAGGCCAACCTCGAGCACGAGCTGTGGGCGATCTTGTGGCTAGAACTCTGGTGGCGCTGGATTAGCTGATCTCGGGCTGTCGCTGGTCCGACCCGGTTCGAATTCAGATTCAAATTTGCCGTCGGCGTCTTGGGGTCCCTCACCTCGCGAGCCCCGCCCACCCCCAGCCCCTCCCCGTATCCGTTGCTGGCGAAGGGCCTTGGCCTTACCCTGACGCCCCGCGTCGGAGACCTTGACGCGTTGCGTAAGGAGCCTTTATGAGCGACGAGATCGAGCGCGACGAGCTGCCCTGCGGCGTCCTCTTCGTGGGGGCGGGTCCCGCCAACCTGGCTGGTTCGATCCGCCTGATGCAGCTGATCGAGGCCCACAACGCCAAGGTCGAGGCCGGCGAGGTCGAGGGCGAGGCGATCGACGTCGAAGAGCTGCCGATCATGGTGATCGAGAAGGCGTCCGAGGTCGGCGACCACGTCATGTCGGGCGCGATCCTCGACCCCAAGGCGCTCGCGGAGCTGATCCCCGACTTCATGGACAAGGAGCCGCCCTTCGACGGCCCCGCCCTCCACGACGAGGTGCGCGTGATGTTCGGCGGCGGGGGCTCCATGGCGGCCCCGATCACCCCGCCGACCTTCCACAACGACGGCAACCACATCATGAGCCTCAACCGCTTCGTCAAGTGGCTGGCTGAGATCGCGGAGGAGATGGGCGTCATGATCACGCCCGACTTCCCCGGCGCCGAGGTCCTCTACACCGAGGACGGCCGGGTCCGCGGCGTGCGCACCGCCGACAAGGGGATCGACAAGGACGGCCAGGAGAAGGACAGCTTCGAGCCGGGCACCGATATCACGGCGCCGATCACGATCCTGGGCGAGGGCTCGCGCGGCTCGCTGACCAAGACCGCGATCGAGAAGTTCGACCTGCGCAAGGGCCGCAACCCGCAGATCTACTCGACCGGCTGCAAGGAGGTGTGGAAGATCCCCGAGGGGCGGATCCGCGCTGGCCAGGTCTATCACACCGTCGGCCACCCCCTGAAGTTCACCGGCAACGAGTTCGGCGGCGGGTGGATCTACGCGCTCAAGGACGACCACGTCTCGATCGGGCTGGTGGTCTCGCTCGACTCGCCCGACCCGACCCTCGACCCGCACCGCCTGTTCAGCGAGTGGAAGCAGCACCCCTTCCTCGCCAAGATGCTCGAGGGCGGCGAGGTCGTCCGCTACGGCGCCAAGACGATCCCCGAGGGCGGCTGGTTCTCGCTCCCGCGCCCCTACATGCCGGGCGCGGTCCTGGTCGGCGACTCGGCCGGCTTCGTCAACATGACCCGCCTCAAGGGCATTCACCTGGCCATGAAGTCGGGCATGCTCGCGGCCGAGGCCGCCTTCGAGGTGCTCCTCGCGCGGGCCGGCCAGGAGGAGCCCGAGCCGGCCAGCCTGGAGGAGACGCGCCCCTACTGGCACAAGCTGCTCAACAGCTGGCTCTTCGACGAGCTGTGGCGGGTGCGCAACTTCCGCCAGGCCTTCCAGAAGCGCCCCTTCGGCTTCCTGCGCGGCAACGTGACCGCCGGCCTGCACGTCATGACCGGCGGCCTGTGGCCTCCCGGGCGCCTGCCCCTCGAGGAGGACCACCACGGGATCCGCAAGATCTCGAGCAAGACCGACCCCAGCTGGAAGGCGCCGCCCAAGGCCAAGCCGGCCGCGGTCCGCACCGCCGCCGAGGTCGCGGCCTCGCGCAAGGACGGCGTCAAGAGCGTCGCCCCGGCCCAGCCGCCGGTCCCGCTCCCCGAGCCCACGGTCAAGTCCGAGGGGATCGTGTTCGACAAGGTGACCGACGTCTACCACTCGGGCTCGGTCCACGAGGAGGACCAGCCGGCCCACCTCGTGGTGGCGGACATGGACATTTGCCACACCCGCTGCACCGAGGAATACGGCAACCCCTGCCAGTACTTCTGTCCGGCGGGCGTCTACGAAATGGCCAACACCGACGACGGCCAGGGGCGGCAGCTGCGGCTGAACTTCAGCAACTGCGTCCACTGCAAGACCTGCGATATCCGCGACCCCTACCAGATCATTACGTGGGTCACCCCGGAGAGCGGCGGCCCCGTCTACGCCGGTCTGTAGCGCTGTGAGCGACCCCTGGGAGGCCTGGGGCCAGCTCGCGGGCGAGCCCTGGCAGCACGAGCTCGACGCGGGCGAGCAGCTCTCGGCCGAGAACCTCCTCGACGAGGAGGAGGGCGGCTACGTGTGGGTCCAGGAGTCGCTCCACCAGAGCCCCGAGGGGCTGCTCCTCTTCGTGCGCGCCGAGCGGCGCGCCGAGCAGCCGGACCGCGTGATCGCGATCCCGGGGACGAGCGCCGAGGGCTTGCTGAAGGCCATCCACGCCAAGCTCGGCATGCGCCCGGGCCGAGTCGAGGTCCTGGGCCGCGGCGGGATCGAGATCGGCCTCGAGCCCGACGACGAGGTCGAGGGCGACGAGCTCGGCCCCTGGGACCCCGAGGACCCCGCGCTCAAGGCGCGCGAGGAGTAGCTACTTGTAGAGCGCCTCGTCGAGGGTGACCCGGAAGAACTCGCCTTCGCCGAAGCGATCGCTCCCGTAGTGCCAGCCTGCGCGCAGCTCGCTCGGAACCGTGAAGCCGCCAAAGGTCGCCTCGGCCGAGACCACTCCGCCGAAGCGCGCGGAGCAGAAGGGCAGAGCGGGGTCCGGCTGACCCCAGCGCTCGGTCGCGACGTCTCGCAGCCCGCCCGAGTCGCTCAGCCCGAGCCGCAGCCGGCTGCGCACCCCCGAGCTGGAGAGCTCGACCTCGGCGTCCTCCTCGCTCGCGCCGGCGAGCCAGCGGGCGTCCGGCCCCAGGAACAGCGAAGGCAGCCAGATCGACTCGACGTGCATGCGACCCAGCGCCGAGGTGGTGACGTCCTCGCCCCGAGCGGAGACCAAGGGAATCAGCCCGAGCAGCTTCCAGCGCATCTCCCCCTGACCGTCCACGACCCGGTCGAACCCGCGCACGGAGGCCAACCCCCACTTCACCTGGGCCCGCCAGACCATGCCGCGGTCCCAGCGCAGGACCTGGTCGGCCGTGTAGGGGCGCCAGCGGGTCCCGAGCTTGATCTCCCCGTGCATCCGCAGCCGAACCGCCTGGGCGAGCGGCGCCCCCTCGCTCAGGGCGTGCAGCAGGTAGCGGCGCGCCGGCTCGGGGACCGCCGCGACGCGGTCGGGCGTGAAGCGCTCCGTCGCGAGCGGGGCGCTCTCCCACAGCTCGTCGAGGGACGAGGTCACGAGCTCGCTCTGGCGCTCAGCCGCCTTCGATCTGGGTCACCGCGTCGAGCGGGCTGAGGTTGGCGTAGAGCACGCCGCCGATCCCGGTGAAGTAGCGGTCCGCGATGGAGAGGCAGGCCGCCACGCACTGGCGAATCAGGGGCTTGACCTGCTTGGTGCCCTCGAGGTCGACGCTGGTCTTGTAGCGGATCTCGCCGTCGTTGAGGTCGATCTCGAAGTTGCCGATCTGCATTCCGTAGTTGGCGCGCGTGAGGAACTCCATGATCGCGCTCCGCTTGTCCTCGGGCGCGCGCACGGGCGAGACGGCGTAGAACACGAAGATCTCGCGCTCCTCGTCGGCGCGGGCGAAGCAGCGCCAGTTGGTGCAGTTGCTCCCCTCGACCTGCATCTCGATGTAGGAGCCCTCGGGGTTCTCGCCGAAGTTCCACTTGTCCTCGGTGAACCACTCCACCATTGCGTCGTAGATCGCGCCCATGGGGCCTCCCTCTGAGGCTTCATGTTCCCCCTCGTGCGAGGAGAGCGCAACCTGGCCGCGTGGCGGGGCGCGCTCACTCCTCTCGCTTGCGCTTCTCCTGCAGCTCGGCGGCCTGGCGCGTACGGCGGCGCAGCTTGACGATCTCGCTCGCCGCCATGTAGACGCCGAGCAGCCCGACCAGGACCACGACCAGCCCGGGGTACTGCAACGCGTCGCTGACTCGATCGGTGAGCAGCCAGTAGAGGCAGGGGGCGTCCATGAGGAGCAGCAGCAAGGCGCAGCCGCCGCAGCCGAACCACATGAGGATCTCAGCGGCCGTGTCGACGGGGCGCGGGTAGCCAGGGAAGCGCTCCTCCACGAAGCTCTCCCAGCGCTCCTGATCGGCGAGCTCGAACACCTCCTTCGACGCGTCGTTCTCTCGCTGCCAGAGCTCCTCCTCGAGCGACTCCGCGAAGGTGGTCAGCCAGTCGGGCAGCGAGGGGACCAGGAGGTCGATGTCGAACACCTGGTGCTGGGTGCACTGGACCAGGAGCACCGTGCCTCGCTCGGCGACGACGCCTTCTCGATCGACGGCCCAGTAGCTGAGGTAGTCCCAGTCCTCGTCGAGCTGCAGCTCCTCCGTGTTCCCGGAGGAAGCCTCGTTGGGCGCTCCTGCTTGTTCCTCCTCCTCTTCCTCCTCCTCTTCCTCCTCCTCTTCCTCC
>CALDQK010000652.1 GCA_937911525.1 uncultured bacterium | reverse complement strand
CCGCCGAGGCGCCGCCCGCGCCCGCGCCAGCGGCCGCTGCTCCAGCAGCGCCTGCCCCCGCGCCGGCTTCCGGTGAGCGGCTGCGGGCCTCGCCCCGCGCCCGCCGCCGCGCCCGCGAGCTGGGGGTCGAGCTCAGCGCGCTCGGGATCACGGAGCGCCCGATCAGCGTCGAGGACGTGGAGGCCTTCGCGACCGGGGCGCCCGGCGCGGGCGAGGGCGGCTCGCCCGACGCGATGCGCGCCGCGATCGCGCGGGCCATGGCCCGCTCCAAGCGGGAGATCCCGCACTACTACCTGCACGAGCGGATCGACCTCGAGCCCGCCCTGAGCTGGCTCGAGGCCCAGAACGAGTCCCGCCCGATCCAGGAGCGGATCCTCCCGGCGGCGCTCTTGCTCCTGGCCGTGGCGCGGGCGACCGCCAAGGCGCCCTCCATGAACGGCTTCTACGAGGCGGGCGCCTTCCGGCCGGCCGAGGGGGTGCACCTCGGCGTGGCGATCTCGTTGCCGGGCGGCGGCCTGATCGCGCCCGCGATCCGCGACGCCGATCAGCTCGCGCTGGGCGAGCTCCAGGCGGCCTTGGTCGGCCTCGTCGAGCGCGCGCGCAGCGGCGGCCTGCGCGGGGCCGAGCTGAGCTCCGCCAGCCTGACCGTGACCAACCTGGGCGACCGCGGCTGCGAGCGCGTGTTCGGCGTGATCCAGCCGCCCCAGGTGGCCCTGGTCGGGCTGGGGCGGATCCACGAGGCCCCCTGCGTGCACGAGGGGCAGGTCGTGGCGCGGCGCGTGGTCGACGCGAGCCTCTCGGCCGATCACCGCGTCAGCGACGGCGTGGACGGCGCGGCCTTCCTGCGCCGGATCGCGCGCCTCCTCGCCAAACCAGAGCAGAAGCTAGCCCGCTAGCAGGAGCGATCATGAGCGACGCCGTCCGAGAGGCCGTGTTGGCCGCCCTGGGCTCGGTAGCCCCCGAGGCCGACCTCGACGAGCTCGAGGCCGACGAGCCGCTGCGCGAGCAGATCGACCTCGACTCGATGGACTTCCTCAAGTTCGTGGTCAAGCTGAGCGAAGACCTCGGCGTGAGCGTGCCCGAGCGGGACTACCCCAAGCTCGAGAGCCTCGACGACGCGGTCGAATACCTCGTGGCTGCGGGGGCGGGCGAGTAGCAGATCGGAGGGGAGGCGCTTGCGCTGGCCTCCTCTCCCTTCACAATGCGACCCCATGGGGGTCTCTGGGTGAACTCGGTCGCGCTCGTCGTGTTTGGCCTGACGGCCTTCGCGCTCGCCTATCGCTTCTACTCGCGCTTCCTGGCCGATCGCGTGTTCGGCCTGGACGACGAGCGGACCACGCCGGCCCACGCCAAGCAGGACAACGTCGACTTCGTCCCGACGGACCGCCACGTCCTGTTCGGGCACCACTTCACCTCGATCGCGGGCGCCGCGCCGATCCTGGGCCCCGCGATCGCCGTGATCTGGGGCTGGGTCCCGGCCCTGCTCTGGATCGTGTTTGGCACGATCCTGATCGGCGCGCTGCACGACTTCAGCGCGCTCTTCGTCTCGACCCGCAACGGCGGCACGACGATCGCCGACCTGACCGGCAAGATCGTGGGCAAGCGGGCGCGGGTGCTCTTCCTGCTGCTGGTGTTCTTCCTCGCCTGGATCGTGATCGCCGTGTTCGCGGTCGTGATCGGGAGCCTGTTCACCAACTACCCCGAGACCGTGCTCCCGGTGAACTTCGAGATCCTGGTCGCCTGCGCGATCGGGTTCGTGATCTACAAGCTCAAGGCCAAGCTGCTCGGGCCCTCGCTCGTGGCGCTGGTCCTGCTCTACGTGATGGTCTGGGTCGGCGCCGAATACACCAAGGGCTTCCGCCTGCCGGTCCTGTTCCAGCCGCCGGCCGCCGCCCGCTCGGGCAAGCTGCTCAGCCAGGAGAACGCGCCGACGCGCCTGATCCAGGGGACCCAGCTCGCGGTGGCTCTCGACGGCGCCGAGCCGGTCGAGCTGACCCTGCCAGCCGCTGAGGGCGGGCCCGCCGTGGCCGCGGCGCTGCAGGCCGCCGTGCGCGCCCAGACGCCGCCCGCGGGCGCCGACCCCAGCGCCTGGAGCGGCTTCGCCTGCTCCTGGGACCCCGAGGCCAAGCGCTACACCTGCGTCTCGGGCTCCCAGAGCGAAGACTCGGCGGTGCGCTTCCTGCCCCAGGCCGGGACCCCGCGCGCGCCGCCCCTGGGGCTCACGAGCGAAGGCGCGCTCGCCAAGCCGGCGGTGGGCGCCTACAAGACCGGCCGGGTCAAGACCTGGGTCCTGCTGCTGCTGGGCTATTCGTTCCTGGCCTCGGTGCTGCCAGTGTGGCTGCTGCTCCAGCCGCGCGACTACATCAACAGCCACCAGCTCTTCGTCGGGCTGGGCGCCATGTATCTGGGCGTGCTGATCTACCACCCGCCGCTGGTGGCCCCCGCGATCAACACCTCGCCCGGACCCGACACGCCCTTCTGGTTCCCCTTCCTGTTCATCACGATCGCCTGCGGCGCGATCTCGGGCTTCCACGGGCTCGTCGCCTCGGGGACCACGAGCAAGCAGGTCGACCGCGAGAGCGACGCGCGCATGATCGGCTACGGCGCGACCCTGGGCGAAGGCACCCTGGCGCTGATGGCCCTCTTGGCTTGCGCGGCGGGCTTCGCGAGCAGCGAGGAGTGGCACCACCACTACGCCAGCTGGGGCGCGGCCGGCGGGCTGGGCGCCAAGCTGGGCGCCTTCGTCAAGGGCGGCGCCAGCTTCCTCCACAACGGCCTCGGGATGCCGGTCGCCTTCGCCAAGGCCGTGATCGCCGTGATCGTGATCAGCTTCGCGGCCACGACCCTCGACACCGCGACCCGGATCCAGCGCTTCGTGTTCGAGGAGCTGGCCGACACCCACCAGGCGCTGCACCCGCTCAAGAACCGCTACTTCGCGGCGGCGATCGCGGCCTTCACGCCGCTCCTGCTCGTGTTCGGCAGCAACGACGCCGGTCCCTACTGGAAGGCCCTCTGGCCGATCTTCGGCGCCTGCAACCAAATGCTCGGCTGCCTGGTCCTGCTGGTGGTGACCTTCTACCTGCTGCGCAAGCAGAGTCGCTTCTGGTTCGTGGCTGGCGTCCCCTGCTTGTTCCTGGCGGGCATGACCAGCTTCGCCATGATCCAGAACCTGCGCGCCTACCTGAGCGGCGGCAAGCACCTGCTCGCGGGCCTGAGCCTGCTCCTGCTCGTGCTCTCGCTCTGGATCCTGCTCGAGGGGATCCTGACCCTGCGCGGGCTGAAGGCTGGCCCCGCCGCAGGCGAGGCCACCCTGGCCGCCGAGGAGCTCCAGTGACGTGGAACCAGATCTGGGGCGGCTGGGACGGGCTCGGGACCGAGTCCCTGCGCGTGCTCTGGCTCTCGCTGCCGGTCGTGCTGGCCGCGCTCGTGCAGACGATCGTGCTCAAGCTCAAGCTCGGCCAGCGCTGGGCCACGCCGCTGGACTTCGGCAAGACCTTCCGCGACAAGCGCCTGTTCGGGGACAACAAGACCTGGCGCGGGGCGGTGGTCTACGTCGTGTTCTCGGTCCTGTTCACGATCCCGCAGGCCACCTTCTGGCGCGTGCCGAGCCTGGAGTACTTCGACTACACCCAGACTTACCTGCCCTGGGCGATCGACCTGGGACTCCTGCTGGGCCTGGGCTTCGTGCTCGGTGAGCTGCCCAACAGCTTCCTGAAGCGGCAGCAGGGGATCGGACCGGGCCAGAGCGGCAAGTGGTGGAACGCGGTCCTCGACCAGGTCGACTCGCTGCTCGGGGTCCTGATCCTGTTGATCCCCTTGCGGCTGCTCCCGCTCAAGGCCTGGCTCGGCGTGCTGATCATCTGCACGGTCCTGCACTCGGCCTTCGGCCTGCTCTTCGTGGTGCTCGGGCTGAAGAAGAGCGTCTACTGAGCGCGAAGGGAGAGTGGCTCGTCGCCGAGCGCGTGTGGCGCGGCGCGACTCCTCCGCCTCTGGGTCCCCCGCGCGACTGGGTCGCGCTCCCCCGCGAGCACTACGTCTCGGTCCCCAAGGCGCGCCTCTTCGGTCGCCTGGCTGCGGGGCGGGACGAGCTCAGCGACCTGTTCCGCCTGGCCGAGGCGATCCTGAGCGCGCGCTGGCAGCCGGTCCTCGAGCAGCTCAAGGCCGACTACGAGCTCTTCTCGCCCGAGTCGGGCGCCCGCGCCCGCGAGGGCGTCTCGCGGGAGGAGCTGCTCGCCCGCCAGCGGCGCTTCTTCCACAACTTCCTGCTCACGATGCGGCGGGCCAACTTCCTCCCCTTCACCGAGGAGGAGGCGCGCCTCGCCGCCGACCAGCGCTACCTCTTCGACCTGCCGGCCAGCGTCAACTGGGAGGTCCTCGATGCGCGCCCGCTGCGGGATCTGCGCGAGCACCTCTCGAGCTCGAGCGCGGAGGCGGTCCAGGCGCGCGAGGCGCTCGAGCTGGGGCCCGGCGGCCTGGGAGACTGGCTCCAGCCGAGCGGTGACATGGGAGATCACGCGCTGGTGTTCTTCCGCGGCATGGACCGCGACCAGCACGAAGGGCGCTACCTGCTGGCGCGGGTCGACGTCGCCGTGGAGCGCCTGCTCAAGGTGCTGGCCTTCCCGATCCTGGGCCCGCTCCAGTGGGCCGTCGAGCGAGCGCGCGGCGAGGAGCCGGCTCCCGAGCTCGCGCCGAGCCAGTCCCCGGGCGAGGTCCGCCGCTGGGTGCGCCGGGTCAACGTGCGCAACCTGCCGCTGCTGGCGACGATCGGCCGCAAGACTCGGCTCCAGGAGCCCGCCTTCCGCCAGCTCGTGACGGTGTTCCGGCTCGAGCCCCAGGAGGAGGCGCTGCTGAGTCGTCAGGGTCTGTTCCGTCTGCGTGCCAGCGGCGAGCTGGACACGGCCCGCGCGCGGCGGCTCCTCGACGAGGAGGAGCAGGGTGAGGGGGAGGGCGAGGACTGGTCGCTTTGGATCAAGCTCTTCCGTCAGATCCCGCTCGCCGACAGCGAGATCGTGTTCCCCGACATGCTCCTGCGGATGCGCTCCTTCGACCTGGCCCTGCTCCTGGTCAGCGCCGCGGCGGTGGTCCCGACCTTGGTCACGGCCTTCGCCCGCCCGCGCGGGACGGCCTACGCGGTGATGGCGGCGCTCCTGGTCATGATCTGGCGCCTGGTCTCGCGCACGATCCAGGTCCGCCAGGCCTACCAGGCGCGCCTGACGCGCGACCTCTACGCCAAGAACCTCGACACCAACGCCGGCGTGCTGCAGTTCCTCGTCGACAGCCTGGAGGAGCAAGAGCTCAAGGAGGCGCTCCTGGTCTACGCGGCCTTGCTGGAGGCCGGTCGACCCCTGAGCGCCGCCGAGCTCGACCAGGTCGTGGAGGCGCGCCTGGCCGCCGAGCACGAGGCCGAGGTCGACCTCGAGATCGAGGACGCGCTGGCGAAGGTCAAGCCGACCGGGCCGCTGCCGATCGTCGAGGAGCTCCCCGGGGAGGGGGACTCGGGGTCGCGCTACCGGGCGCTGCCCGTGGGGGACGCGATGGCCGCGCTGGAGGAGCGCTGGCGGGCGTGGCCAGAGGAGCTGCGGGCGAGTCCGCACCCCTACGCCGCTCCCTGGCGCTCGCGCTCAAGTCCCCTCCGCAGGGACCGAACATGAACCTGTGGAAAGCGGCGGGGGCCGAGCGATGCACTACCTGGAAGCCGAGCTGAAGCGGCGCGTGAGGGGGTCCGACGAGCTCTTCGACTTCCTCCACGAGGGCGCCACCGACGGCCTCTGGTTCTGGGACCTCGAGCAGCCCGAGCACGAGTGGATGAGCCCCGGGTTCTGGCGTCTGCTCGGCTGCGACCCGGCCCGCAAGGAGCACCTCGCCAAGGAGTGGATCGACCTCGTTCACCCTGACGACCTCCGCCTCGCGGTCCACAACTTCCGCCTCCACTGCGAGGACCCCAGCCGCCCCTACGACCAGGTCGTGCGCTACACCCACCAGGACGGCTCGACGGTGTGGGTCCGCTGCCGAGGGATCGCGATCCGCGACGAGGAGGGGCGCGCGATCCGAATGCTGGGCGTGCACAGCGACATGACCCAGGTGATGCGCGCCCACGAGCAGGTACGGGCCCTGATCAGCGCGAACGCCGACGGAATGCTGGTCCTCGACGAGGCCGGCAAGATCCGCTTCGCGAACCCGGCCGCCGAGGAGGCGCTGGGCCAGCCGGCCTTCTCGCTGATCGGCGAGCCCCTCCCCTTCGAGCGCGGCGAGGACCAGCGGGTCGAGCTGGTGGGCCCCGAGGGCGCGCCCCGCGCCCTGGATCTGCGCGAGAACGCGCTGACCTGGCGCGGGCGGCCGGCCACGCTCTTGACCCTGCGCGATGTGAGCGACCAGCTCCTGCTCGAGGCCCGCCTGCGCAAGGCCGAGCGGCTGGAGGCCCTCGGCACCCTCAGCGGCGGGATCGCGCACGACTTCAACAACATGCTGACCGTGATCATCGGCAACACCGAGATCCTGCTCGACGAGCTCGCGCCCGGCAGCAAGCAGCGCGAGCGCGCCCAGGTCCTGCTGCTCGCGGGCCAGCGCTCGGCCGAGCTGACCAAGCGCCTGCTCGCCTTCGGTCGGCGTCAGTCCCTGCGCCCCCGCGCGGTGGACGTGGGCGAGGTGCTCGCCGAGTGCCAGTCCCTCTGCAAAACCCTGCTGGGCGAGGACGTCGAAACCCAGCTCGAGCTCTCGGGAGAGCCGCTCAGCGCCCGGATCGACGCCAGCGAGCTCCAGCACGCGCTGGTCAATCTGGCGAGCAACGCCAACCACGCCATGCCCCGCGGCGGGCGCCTGCTGCTCCAGGCTCGCCCCTCTCGCCCGGAAGAGGCGGCCGAGCTCGGCGGCGACTACGTGGTGGTCGAGGTCAGCGACACCGGCGTGGGCATGGCCCCCGAGGTCCGGGAGCGGGTGTTCGAGCCCTTCTTCACGACCCGCGCCGCAGGCGTCGGGACCGGGCTGGGGCTCTCGAGCGTGCACGGCTTCGTCAAGCAGAGCGGCGGGCACATCGGCTGCGAGAGCGAGGAGGGCCAGGGGACCACGATCCGCCTCTATCTGCCCGCCTACACCGCAGCGAGCAGCGCCGCTCCAGCGCCCGCCCAGCAGGTCTCTCCCGGGCCCGGGCGCGAGCGGATCCTGGTCGTGGAGGACGACGAGAACCTGCGCGAGTTCCTGCGCGAGTCCCTCGCCCGCGCGGGCTACCGCGTGACCTCGGCTTGCGATGGGCAGGAGGCGCTGGAGCTCGAGCAGCGGGAGCCGGGCGGCTTCGACGCCTTGGTCACCGACCTGGCCATGCCTCGTCTGGGCGGCGAGGAGCTGGCGAGCAAGCTGCGCGAGGTGCGCCCCAGCCTGCCCTGCCTGTTCACCTCGGGGCACGCGGCCGAGGACGCCCAGGCCGGCTCGAGCGACTGCTTCCTGCAGAAGCCCTTCCGCGGGGGAGAGCTGCGTCGTCAGCTCCGCGAGCTCCTCGATCGCGCCGAGGCACGGCTCTCGCAGGTCGCCTAGCGCCCGCTACTTGGCCTTCAGCGCGCCGCTCTGCTCGAGCGCGTCCGCCACGTACTTCGCCACGAGCTCCTCGCCGGGGTCGCTGTGGTGGAGGGGTGAGGCGTAGAGCTTCACGTCCATGGGGTAGGTCTCCTTGATCTCGATCAAGGTGGCCTCGGTCTCCTGGGCGACCTCGCGGACGGCGGCGTTGTAGCGGACCAGCCCCTTCATCAGATTGGGGTAGGTCATCGGGCAGAGCTCGTACCAGGTCTCGATGTCGGGCACCTGGTCCGCTCGCGACTGCTCGAGGGTCGGCCGATAGCAGGTCGGGAAGGTGCACAGGAACACCCGCGCGCCCTCCTCTCCGCCGCGACGCACGATCCGCTTCAGGTTGCGCTTGAAGGCCTCGACGTTCTGCTCGCGGAAGGCGTCCTTCTTCTCCTTGAGCGCTTCCTTGGGGCCCTTGCGCAGCCGCGAGGCGATGAAGTCGAGCAGGGCCGAGTATTCGAAGTAGCGCACGGCCAGCGGAGTCTTGAGCTGCTCGGGGTCGTCGATCTGGCTCCGCTCGACGTATGCGTCCTCGAGGTTGCTCATGAGGTCGTTGTAGGCGTGATAGACCACGATCACGTCGGGCTTCAGCGCGTAGCCCTTGCGCTCGAGGTTGGTCGCGCTCGAGCGCGCGGTCCAGCCCGGGCAGCCAAAGTTGAGCACCTCGACCGGGTGACCGCGCTCGCGCAGCTTGGCGCCCAGCTTGAAGGGCCAGGTCTTGTCGTCGTCGCTCGCGTAGAGGCCGTAGGTCGTCGATCCCCCCGCGCACGCGATCCGCAGCACGCCGGGCTGCTTGTCGCCGATCTCGGCGCCGCGGAAGCCGAGGGCGTTGATCTTGGCGCGCCGGTTCTGGTCCGCCCGCTCGTAGCGCGCGTTCTTCCTCAGCGCGAGCCCGGTGTAGGGGTCGGGCCGCGTCGGGATCCGCGGCTTGCGCGCGCGGCGGACCTGGCGGCGCACCTGGAAGAAGAGCTCCGCACCGCCGAGCAGCACGCTCAGGGTGATCACCATGAAGGCCAGTCGCTTCCTGGTGCTCAGGCGGCGCCTCGGCTCGGCGCCCGGGTCCGTCTCGCCCACGTCTCTCTCCTAACGGCGCGCAAGGATACCGCGCGGAGAATACACTGCTCCTCGTGACCCAACCCCGTCGCTTGAGCACACGGAAGAAGGCGCTCTTCGCGCTCGCAGCGGTCGTCGGCTTCGTGCTCGCGCTCGAGGGCGCGCTGCGGGTGGCCGGCTATCCCAAGGGGATCGTGCGCAGCTTCTCGCGCCTGTGGAACCCGGACCCCAACGCGACCCTCGGCTTGTTCCGGCCCGGCGAGCACCACGTCACCTTCCCCCGCGAGCTGGCCTACCGGGCCCGGATCAACGAGCTCGGCCTGCGCGGTCCCTCCCTCAGCGAGAAGAAGCCCGAGGGGACCTACCGGATCCTGGCCCTGGGCGACTCGGTGACCTTCGGCTTCTACGTCGACGACGCCGAGACCTTTCCGGCTCAGCTCGCCGGGCTGCTGGGCGAATCCCTCCCCGACGGGCGCCGGATCGAGGTCGTCAACGGCGGCTGCGGCCACTTCAGCGTCGGGGACGAGCGGGAATACCTGAGCGAGCGCCTGCTCCGCCTCGAGCCCGACGTGGTCCTGCTCCAGTTCTGCAGCAACGACCTGAGCGAGCGGGAGCTGCTGCGCGAGCCTTCGCTCTACCGCAAGCTCGCCAGCGGAGAGGAGGCCAAGAGCGACTGGCTGCGCCAGACCGCCCTGGGTGAGTTCCAGCTCCAGCTGGCGATCTCTTACAAGGAGTGGCGCCGGCGCCGGAAGGGGGACTGGCCGCCCAAGGGCTTCAACGGCGAGCGGCTGGAGACCAGCCCTGCCGCGTGGGAGCGCTACACCAAGGAGCTGAGCGCGCTCAGTCAGCTCCTGGCCAAGCGCGGGGTCCCGCTCCTGGTGCTCGGCTTCGCCGACCTGGTGGAGGTCGAGGCCGACGCGCCCGAGAGCGAGTTGGAGCGCGGGCTGGCCGAGCGCTGCGCGGAGCTGGACCTGCCCTTCCGGGGTGCCTGGACGCGCTATCGCCAGGCCAAGGACGTCAAGAAGCTCTACCACTGGCCCTACGACGCGCACCCCAGCGCGGAGGGCAACCGCCTCTTGGCCGAGACCGCGCGGGAGCTGCTGCGCGAGGCCAAGCTGGTTCCCTAGCGACCCCTGGCCTGACCGGCCCTGGTAAGGTGACGCGCGCCAGGAGAGCCGGGTGACGGTGGCCGAGCAAGAGAAGAGCGATCCCCCCTCGCGTCCCGCGACCGCGGCGGACTCCCGCTCGGGCGACGACGACCCGCTGGGGATCTTCGGGCGCACGATCGCGGGCCGCTTCGCGGTCGTTCGCTACTTGGGCTCGACCTCGGTGGCTCATATCTATCGGGCCGTGCACACGCTGATGGAGCAGCCCTGCTTCCTCAAGATCGCGCCGGCCGACGAGGTCCCCGAGAGCCTCAAGCGCGAGGCCCAGTCGACCGCCCGGGCCAACCACGCCTCGGTCCTGCGCATGTTCGACGCCGGGCTCAAGGACGGCTTCGCCTACCTGGCCCAGGAGTGGTCCAACGGGCCCAACCTGCGCGCGATCATGAACCGCGGCAGCGACGTCTCGATCCCCGACCTGCTCGACCTCGCGCTGCAGCTCCTCGACGCCCTGGTCGCCCTGCACGGAATGGGGATCTGCCTGCGGGCCTTCGACCCCGAGCGGATCCTGGTCCCGTCCCGCAACGGGCGTCCGCAGCTGCGCCTCTTCGACCTCTCGCGGATCTCGATGGTGGGCGAGCAGCTCGCGCGCGAGAAGGCCGAGGAGTCGCGCCACCCGACGGGCTTCAAGGTCCGCTCGACCCGCTACATGGCCCCCGAGGAGATCCGCGAGCTGCCGGCCCAGCCGACCTCGGACCTCTACTCCTTCGGGGTCCTGCTCTGCGAAATGATCACCGGGGAATACCCCTACCAGCCCCGCGGCAAGGGCCCGACCAGCTACGTGGTCAGCCACCTGCGCGACGACGTGCGCCCGGTCGTGTTCGAGAAGCCCGCGATCCCCCAGGACCTGCCGGGGATCGTGATGCGCCTCTTGACCAAGGACCCCGAGCAGCGCTTCGCCTCGGCCGAGGAGTGCCGACGCGCGCTGGAGGACGTGATCGTGCCCGACATGGTGCGGCTCAACACGCCCGCCAAGCGGCACACCCTGGAGGCCTGGCGCTCGCGCGTTCGCAACGAGGTCCGGCGCAGCTCCTACCTCCAGAGTCAGCCTCCGATCGGCCTGGAAGACAGCAGCGCCGGGTAGTCGATCGCGCCGCCGATGGCCACCGAGCTCCCCTTCCCCAGCGACGCGCTCCACGGAGACCAGCTGCGGGGGGACCGCGGCGAGACCTTTCGGATCCTCGGCAAGCTGGGCGCCGGCGGGATGGGCAGCGTGTGGCGCGCCCAGGACCTGAGCGCCGGCCGCGAGGTCGCGCTCAAGGCCTGCCACGCGGACGGCGCCGCCCAGCGGCGGCGCTTCGAGCGCGAGGGGCAGCTCGCGGCCGCCCTCGAGCACCCCGGGATCGTGCGGGTCTACTCCGCCGGCACGATCGGGGGCAAGCCCTACCTCTGCTACG
>CALDQK010000651.1 GCA_937911525.1 uncultured bacterium | reverse complement strand
CGCGCTGGCCGAGGCGCAGCATGGGCAGGTTCAGGTCGACGCCGAGGACCAGCTCGTCAGGGGCCGCGCGGGCCAGCTCCAGCGCGTCGCGACCGACCGAGCAGCCCGCCGCCAGGCGGGGGCCGCTCGGGAGCGGGCCGAGCTCGGCGCTCAGCTCCAGCGCGCGCGCGAGCAGCCGCACCAGCGCCCCGCGCGGGGGCTCCTCAGGCTCGCTGGGGTCGAGGTCGGCGTAGTGCCCCCAGGTGTAGTTGCTCAAGTGTTGTCGCACGACCTCGAAGGTCGAGCCCGGGCCGCAGCAGTCGCTCACGAGGCTCGCCAGGAGCGGGTCGAGGTCGTCTCGCAGGAGCAAGCTCGCCGCGCTCTGGGCGACGAAAGAGCGCACCTCCGCCACGATCACCGGGACCCCGTCCGCGATCGGGAACTCCTGCCAGCAGCCGGGGCAGTTGAGGATCCCCTGCAGGACGTGCTCGCCCTCCTCGGCGAGCACGCGGGCCAGGACCAGGCGCTGCGTCTCTCCCCGGGCCGCGCAGCGCGGGCAGCGGGGCTGGAGCGCCTCGAAGTGCGCGCGCCTCAGCGGCTCAACCCCCGATCTGGACGGTCGTGCAGCAGGGCGGCATGACCTTGCCGACCGGCGAAGGGATCGGCGCGACGCACGAGGCGTGGGCGGTCAGGTCGTTGGCTCGGGCCGCCGGCATCTTGCCGATCATGACGGTCGCCGAGCCCTTCGAGATCATGCCGGGGCCGGCGGGGACGCAGGGCACCATCATGCAGGGCGCGCTGGTGTCGAGCACCCGCGCGGCGGGCATGCCCCCGATCAGGACGGTCGGCTCTCCCTTCACGATCGCCAGCGGGATCGCGGGGTGCGCGACCGGGGTCGGGACCGGCGCGGCCGGGTGAATCGGCGCGTGGCAGTGGGGGGCGTCTTGCTTGATGAAGTCCCCCATGCGTGCTGCTGGCTGACCCATGTCCTTCTCCTACTTCCGCCGCCGCTTGATCCCGAGGCCGCGGGGCTTGGCGCCGTCCTGCCGCTTCTTCTGCTTGGGCGCTCGCTTGGCCTCGTCGGGCTCGGGCTCGGGCAGCGCGAGCGGCTCGCCGTCGGAGCGGAAGACCACGTAGTAATACCACTCGCCGATCTCGTTGAGCGACTCGTCGACGACGAAGCCCCGCTCGGTGAAGCGGGGCTGGGGCGGCGGACCCGGGTCGATCATCTTGAAGGGTGGCTTCTTCTCGAACTCGGGCATGCCCTCGGGCCAGGCCGGAATGACCCACAGCACGTAGGCGGCTTCCCAGCCGATCACGATCTCTCGCTCGGCGCGCCCGTCTCCCGCGTAGCGACCGTGGGTCCGGTGGAGGTCCCACACCCGGGCGGGGATCTTGGCGGGCAGGTCGGGCCGGCACTTGAAGTGATTGGCCAGCATCACCGCGGTGTCGTCCGCGCCGAGCTTTCCCTTGGCGGCGCCGAGCGGGGAGGCCTTGGCCGGGGCAGCGTCGCTCTTCCCCTCGCCTCCGTCTTCGCTGGCGCTCTCGCTGCTCGCTCCGCCGCCGCTGCGGCGCTTGATCCCGAGCCCGCTGCCGCCGCCGCCTCCGCCGCCCTGCTGGCGACCCGAGTCGCCGCGGCTGCGGCGCTTGATCCCGAGGCCCTTGATCTCCTTGGGACCCTCGGTGGCCGCCTCGCCCTCGTCGGAGGACTTCGCTTCGTCCGCCGCCGCGTCGGGCGCCTCGGTCGCGCCGCCGGGCCGGCGGCGCTGGACGCCGAGCCCCTTGAGGATGTCGCCCCGGTCCTTGGCCACTAGTTGATCATCACCATGCCGCCCTTGAGGGTCAGCGAGGCGTCGCCCTTGACCGTCGAGTTGGGCGCCTTGGCTTCGAGCGAGACCCCTCCCGAGATCGCCATGGTGGTCCCGCCCTTGGCCGTGAAGCCGGTGCCGGACTCGTAGGTGGCCGTGGTGCCCGCCTTCTCCTCGGTGGCCTGCGCCGACTCGCGGCTGGCGTTGGCGCCGCAGTTGTGGGTCATGTCCCCGCCCGACTCCACGTCGAAGGTGGTGTCAGCGACCATCTTGGTCGTCTTGCGCGAGTGCGTCTCGAGGTCCTCGCAGGCGAGCAGGATCTTCTTCTCGGCGATCAGCTCGATGTCCCCGTCCTCGCTGGTGATCACGACCCGCTTGTCGGCGGTGTGGATCTCGAGGCGGTGCTTGCCGGTCTTGTCGCAGAGGGTGATCCGCTCGTCGCCGCTCTTGTCGTCGAGGATCAAGAGGTGCCCCGAGCGCGAGCGAATGAAGCGGAGGTCGTTCTTGCCGTCCTCGTTGAAGTCGCGCCCGCCGGTCTCGTGGCCGCCGTGCTCGTATTCGGTGCCGCCGAAGGTCGAGGCGATGTCTTCGGTCTGGGGCGGCGTGTCCTTGCCGTTGTAGAGCGAGCCGACCACGTAGGGGAAGCGCACGTCGCCGTGCTCGAAGCCGATCAGGACCTCGTCGTCGATCTCGGGGATCCACCACTGGCCGCGCTGGGCGCCGCCCATGGGCTGGGCGATCCGGCACCACCAGGACTCGACGTCCTCGGAGAGCCAGGGGAACTTGACCTTGATCCGGCCGAGCTTGTCGGGGTCCTTGTTGTTGGTCACCAGGCCCACGACCAGCCCGTAGATCCGGCTGGCCTGCGCCTCACGATCGCGTCCAGCGGAGAGGAGGTCGGTGATCGATTCCACAGCGCGGCTCCTTGGCGCCGCGGAGAGCAGGCGCCGAGCCCAAAGGTAGCACACCCCCAGCCGAGCCGCCCCTGCCCCAATCTCGGGCAAAGCGATAGCAGCCAAGGACTTGGGCTATAGTTCCCATCCCGTGAGCGACACCTTTCGACCCGTCCTGCGCCCCGAGCTGATCCAGGCCCCCCAGCCAGACGGGTCGCTGACCCTCTGCGACCCCGTCACGGACTGCCTGCTGAGCCTCCCCGCCAGCCAGACCGGCCTGCTCGAGCTGCTCGAGGGGGAGCTGACCTCGAGCGACGTCGAGCGGGTCGCGGGGCCCGGCGCTTCGGCCTCGCTCCGCGCCATGGCCTTGCTGGGTCTGCTCTTAGGGACCTGCGAGCGGGAGCGCCGCCGGCTGCTGGAGGTCGCGGCGGGGGGGCCGGCCGCGAGCGCCAGCCTGCCCTTCGCCCTCCTCCAGGGGACGCGGGTGGACCCCGCGCGGGCTCCAGGGGCAGGGGCCTTCCCCTTGGGACCCCTCTCGCCTGCGGAGCGCGCGGCGCTCGAGGCCCGCCTGGGCTCGGCCGCCCTGGTCCAGGTCCCCCTCGTTGATCCGCGCGACCTGGACGTCCAGGGCTCCTACCTGGCCGAGCCCGCCCAGCTCGAACCCGCCGAGGAGCCCCTCGCTTGGCAGCTCTTTCCGCTCAGCCTGCTGCCGACCGCCAACGCCCTGGTCGTGGCGGATCGCGGCTGGAGCGAGCACTTCCCGGCTGACTCGGCCGAGGGCGGCGACGTGGTCGAGGAGTTCGACCGCTGGCGCCCGCTCCTGCGCGCCGCCGCCCGACGCTCCCGCCTGCGGCGGGGGCCCGTCCAGCTGCCGGGCGGCTTGCCGGTGCTCTCGCTCTCCCTGCGCGAGACGCTCCCCCTCCTGATCCAGCGCGTGGACAGCGCGCCCGGGGACGCCTGGGGCGCCCTGGCGGCGGCGCGCGGCGCCCTGCTCGCCTTCGCGCGCGCCGCCGGCGAGGTCCCGCTGGGTCCTCGCCTGGGAGCGCGCCTGCAGGCCGGCTACGAGGCGCTCCTCGTCGAGGAGGCCCCGCCGGGGGGTGAGGGGGCGAGGTCGGCGCTGCGCCTGGCGGCCGAGCGCGTGAGCTCCTGCGAGCCCCTGGCCCTCGCGTGCCGCAGCCCCCGCTCGAGCCCGACCCCCGCGGCCAGCCAGGCCCTGCGGCGGCTGCTGCGTCAGCGCCTGCACGGCGCGCCCTACGAGGAGGACGGGGTACTGAGCGTCTCCTTCGCCCGCGAGGCGCTCGCGCTGGCGCTCCTGGAGCGCGAGGCGAGCCGGCGAGCGAGCGCGGCGGGGGAGGCCGAGTTCGGCCCCGCCCACCTCGGCGCCGCGGGGGCCGCTCTGCTCCCGCTGCTCGACGCGCCCGCTCGATCCGAGGCCCTGCGCGAGCTGGGAGCCGAGCTCGATCCGCTCCTGTTGGACTTCGCCCCCGGTGGCTCGGCTCCCTCGGGCCCGCTAATCTGACGCGCTCTCGAGGAGACGACTCATGAAGGCCCTCACGCTCTCGCTTCTGCTCGCCCTGACCCTCGGCTGCGCTACGGCCGAGAAGGCCGGCGTCGACACTCCGGACGCGCCCGGCGAGGCCAAGCAGGCCGCTGACACCGGCAAGGCCGCCAAGAGCGACGGCGAGAAGGCCAAGGACACGGGCGAGAAGGTCGACAAGGCCGTCAGCGACGACGACAAGAAGAAGGAAGAGGCCAAGCCCGCGGCCAAGAAGGAAGAGCCGAAGAAGGAAGCGGCCAAGAAGGAAGAGCCGAAGAAGGAAGAGCCGAAGAAGGAAGAGGCCAAGCCTGCGGCGAAGAAGGAAGAGCCGAAGAAGCCGGACGGCCCCCAACCGACCAAGATCGACTAGCCCTGGCGACGCCGAACCTCCCGAGCCAACACGGCGGAGGGGACGCAAGAGCGCACAAGGGGCTGTCAGGGCCCCATTCCTGGGGCCCAGCACACACCTCAGAGCGAAAGCGTAAGGGGCTGGTGCGCGACAACTCTCGAGGCGAGGAAGATCACACCTCCCGCAGCACCAGCCCCTGGTGCTTTCGCGGGCCCCAAGATGGGGGG
>CALDQK010000650.1 GCA_937911525.1 uncultured bacterium | reverse complement strand
AAGTCGAGCCGCCAGGCCTTCTGGATCAGGTGCAGCAGCACGCAGATCACGACCGCCGAGGCGCCGAAGGCGTGCAGGCCGCGCAGCAGGCGACCGGCCAGGACGCTCTGCTCGAGGTAGACGATGCTGCCCCAGGCGGTGGTCGTGCTCGGCGCGTAGTGCGCGGCCAGGCCGATCCCGGTCAGGAGCTGGAGCAGGAGCCCGCCGGCGAGCACGAAGCCGGTCACGCGCCCGAAGCGAGCGGGGTGCGCGACGGGGGTCCGCCCGAGCTCACGGACTCCGGCCCCGACCCCGGCGCGCTCCTCCAGCCAGTCGAGCAGGGCGCGCATCAGATCCGCTTGCGCTCGCGGGTGCCGGTCTGAAAGCGCTGGTAGCGCACCCGGACCCGCCCCTCGGCGACCTGGGTCTCGAGGGGGTCGAGGCCGCGCGGCGTCTCGCCGCGGGTCCGCTCGCCGCTCTGGATGTCGAAGCCGCTGTCGTGGCAGGGGCAGATCAGCTCGGCCTCGCCCACGTAGACGTCGCAGCCGTTGTGAGGGCACACCGCCGAGAAGGCGTGGACCCGCTCGCCCTCGCGCACGACGACCACGCGGCCGACGCTGCGGTCGCTGAAGCGGAGGAAGGCGTCGCGGGCCTCGCCGCGGACGGGGACCTTCTTGGCGCCGGCGTCGGGGAAGCGCGCCAGGGGGCCGAGGTCATACCAGCCCTCCTCGCCGCTGGCCTCCTTGCTCAAGGGGGTCCCGATCACGGCGGTCCCGACCACGCCCAGCGCCCCCGCGCCGGCGCAGGCGCCCAGGCACAGCCCCGCCAGCTCGAGGAAGCCGCGCCGGTCCACCTCGCCCGCCTGGGGGAGGGGCTTGCCGACGCCCTCGCCCGCGTCGGCTGGATCCTTGTCGCTCATGGCAGGAGTAGAACACGTGCCAGCCCACGAGCCCGTGGCGAAATTCGGTCGGTTTTCCGCCACCGGCAGCCTGGCGCGCAAGGACTTGGGGCTGGGCGCGAGGAGTGCGAAGGGGAGGTCAACACCGCCAGGAAAGAGACCAACCTCATGACTCGCCACCTGCTCAGCCTGACGCTCCTGCTCGGCCTCGCCGCCCCCGTGTTCGCGCAGCCCGGCCCCGACGACGGCTTGCCCGGCGGGCCCGTCCTGCCCTCCGACTCCGCCGCGCCCGAGGACGAGGACGCCGACGAGGAGAAGAAGGCCGAGGAGAAGGACCTGATCGACGTCGGCCTCGCCGTGGCGCGCTACATGGGCCGCCTGGTGAGCGAGGACCCGCAGCTGACCCTCGGCGCCTGGGCCCACATGGGCAGCGGGCAGGGTCTCCTGCTCCGCTTCCGCAGCCAGCGCCTCGAGGCCGAGTACGCCCGCGGCGGACGCGACGATGCCCGCCGCCACAGCCTGCGCTACGCGGACCTGATCAACGAGAGGGTGATCGTGGAGGTCGCCTCGACCGGCGAGAAGGTCGGCGCGAACCACTTCGGCCAGACCGACGTCGTGGGCGGCTACCGCTTCGGCAAGCTCGAGACCGTGTTCGAGGCCAAGCTCTTCCGCGACGACCAGCTCGACCTGAGCGACAACCGCTACCGGGCCCTCCTGCGCGAGACGCGCGGCATGGGCGAGTTCCAGCGCCAGCTGCGGGTCGGCCTCGAGCGCGCCGAGCTCGACGGGCTGGGCTCGACCCGGGTCGTGGCGGGCAAGCGCCTCAGCACGGGCGACGTCGAGATCGAGGGCCTGATCTTCAAGGCCAGCGTCGACGTCGAGATCGCCGCCGGCCGCTTCGACGCCGGCAAGGGCTGGAGCGTCGGCATGACCAACCGCGTCGGCCTCGGCGTCGCCGACGGGGCCGGACGCTGGGACGCCAGCACCAGCTTCACGGGCACCCGCGAGGAGCTGCGGACCAACCTGCTCGAGACGAGCGACGACCGGCTCAGCCGCTGGCGCTGGAGCACTCAGGGGAGCTTCGCCCTCGACCAGCGCGGCGACCTGCGCCTCCTGGCCGGGTTCGACCTCCGCCGCGGCCGGAGCGCCCTGCGCCAGCCGATCGGCGTCCCCGCTCACGGCGACTGGCGCGCCTCGGGCATGCTCGGCCTGCGCTGGAAGGGCCTCTACACCAAGGCCGAGCTGGGCAAGCAGCTCGACGGCCGGGTCCGCCCCCGCGTCGAGGCCGGGATCTCGATCCCCCTCGGTCGCCGCCGCTAGCCACGCACCCTTCTTCTCTTCTGTCCTGTGTTCACTCCGGCTGCCCGGTCCGCGCGTCGCGGGCCGGGCGGTCGACCTGGTTCTTGAAGCCGCCCCGCCGCGGGTCCCAGCGGGGACGTAGAATCCTCGCCCCCCAAGGAGGGACCCCATGAGCGACCCGCGGGCCGAGGCCCTGCAAGAGTCCCGCACCTACGAGAACCTGCGCGAGGCCTTCGCCTCCGACGCCCAGGCCGCCGCGCGCTACGCCTTCTTCGCGCACCGCTCGGACGAGGCCGGCCAGCTCGACATCGAGGAGCTGTTCTCGGCCCTGGCCCGCGGCAAGAGCGCTCACGCCGAAGGCGCGCTGCGCTTCCTCCGTGACGCGGTCGACCCCCAGACGCGCGAGCCGATCCGCACCCCTCGCGACCACCTCCGCTCGGCGATCGCCCGCTGCGCCTACGAGCACGAGACGCTCTACCCGCGCTTCGCCAAGACCGCCCGCGAGGAGGGCTTCGACCGCGTCGCCGACTGGTTCGAGACCGTGGCCGAGGCCAGCCGCCTGCACGTGGCCCGCCTGCGGCGCGAGCTCGAGGCCCTCGAGGCCCAGAGCTAAAGGGCGTGGCCGTGGATCTGGTCGCCGATATCGGCAACACCCGCGCCAAGGTCGGCGTGTTCCAGGGGGACGACCTCCTGGACAAGGTCGAGGTCGAGAACGGGGACCCCGAGGCGCTCCGCCGCGCGCTGGACACCCTCTGCGCGGGCTGGATCCCGCGCCGGGCCGGCCTGGCCCAGGTCTCGCCCGAGCCGGCCGAGGTGTTCGCGGAGTGGGTCAAGGACAAGCTCAAGCTCGAGGTCGCGCGCCTCGGCGAGAGCCTCCCCTGCCCGGTCCCGCTCGAGATCGACGAGCCCGCGGGCGTCGGCCCCGACCGCCAGGCCAACGCGGTGTGGGCGGCGCGGACCTACCCCGCGCGCTCGGTGATCGTGATCGACCTCGGGACCGCGATCACCTTCGACGTGGTCGCCGCGCGCGGAGCCTTCGTGGGCGGCGCGATCGCGCCGGGGCTGCGCCTGCAGGCGCGCGCCATGCACGAGCACACCGCGCGCTTGCCCCAGGTCAGCCTGGGCGAGGCCGACCCGAGCCCCCTGGGGCGCACCACCGAGGAGTGCCTCCAGGCGGGGATCTTCTGGAGCACGGTCGGCTTGATCGACACCCTCTGCGCTCAGATCGCCCACCAGCTCGAGGAGGACCCCCTCGTGGTGGCGACCGGCGGCGACGCCAAGCGGATCGCGGCGCGCTGCCCCTGCGTGGCGCAGGTCGTCTCCGACCTGACCCTCCGCGGAGTGCGGCTGGCGCTGGACTCCGCGTGAGGGCCTGGCGCGAGACCGCCAGCGGCCCCGGCGGCGTCGCCCTGATCGGGCTGGCGGGCTCGGGCGCCGCCGGCGACGACGACGGCACAGGCGGCG
>CALDQK010000649.1 GCA_937911525.1 uncultured bacterium | reverse complement strand
TCCGCTGGCGAGGGGCGGCCGCGCTCCTGCGCGGCGACGAAATGGGCGACGAGCCCGGCGCGCGCCTGTCCCTGACCGAGCTCCTGGTGGCCGTGCGCAGCGCCCGCGCCCGGCGCGTCTCGCTCCGCCCGAGCGCCGAGGTGGCGTTCACTCACGTGTTCGAGGCGCTCGAGGGCCTGCGGAGCACCGGCACACTCTTGTCCCTGGGCGAATAGAGGAGGTGGCCGTGCGCACCCTGCGGCTCGGAAAGACCGGCGTCGAGGTCTCGGCGATCAGCTACGGAACCTGGCCCTTCAGCGGTCCGAACACCAACCCCGCCGGCGTGCCCGTCGGCTGGACGGGCCACGACGACCAGCTCGGGCTCGCGGCCCTGCGCGCGGCGCACGCGGCCGGGATCAACCACTGGGACACGGCCGATGTCTACGGGGACGGACGCAGCGAGCAGCTGATCGGGCGGGTGTGGGGCGACGTGCCCCGCGACGAGGTGTTCCTGGCCAGCAAGGTCGGCTGGGATCCAGGCGAGTTCGGCCACTACTACCACCCGCAGCTGATCCGCCAGCGCGTCGAGCGCTCGCTGAAGAACCTCGGCGTCGAGCGCCTCGACCTCTACTACCTGCACCACTGCGACTTCGGCCCGAACGACGCCTACCTCGACGACGCGATCGGGCTCCTGCGCCAGCTGCGCGACGAGGGGAAGGTCCGCTTCATTGGGCTCTCCGACTGGGATGCGAGCAAGATCGTGCGCGTGGCCGACCGGGTCGACCCGGACGTGATCCAGCCCTACCGCAACGTGGGCGCCGACGACTACGTGAGCAGCGGGCTCAAGGAGTGGGTCGACGCCCACGACGTGGGCGTGGCCTTCTTCTCGCCGATCCGCCACGGGCTGCTGCTCGGCAAGTACGAGGCGCCGGCCCAGTTCGGCGAGGGCGACTTCCGGCTCAACGTCGATGCCTTCCGCGACGCCGACACGCTGGCGCGCTTGCGCGAGAAGCGCGCCGCCCTCGAGGAGAAGTTCGCCGGTCGCGCCCAGCCCGTGCTCGGGCCGCTGCTGGGCGCGCTGCTCAGCGACGCGCCGACGGGCTGCGTCCTGCTCGGCCTGCGCAACCCGGACCAGGTCGCGGCGGCGGCTGCCGTCGAGCCCCTCAGCTACGACGAGGCGAGCTGGGTCCGCGACCTCTACGCAGATCTCAGCGTGTAGGGCGAGGGGGCCCGCGCGGCGCTAGCCTGAGTTCGGTGAGCCAACCGGGGAGCGGCAGCAGAGGGACCCATATCGGGCGATTCCAGGTGATCGCCGAGCTGGGTCGGGGCGGCTTCGGCCAGGTCCTGCGGGTCTTCGACGGGCAGCGCCAACGCGAGCTCGCCTTGAAGCTCCTGCTGCGCAACGACACCCGCGCGGTGAAGCGCTTCGAGCGCGAGATCGCGGCCGCGACGCGCCTCGCGCACCCCAACATCGTCGCCACCTACGAGAGCGGCCTCTACCAGGGCCGCCCCTACATGGTGATGGAGTTCGTCCCCGGCGAGACGCTCACCGACCTGGTCGAGCGGGAGCGCACACTCTCGATCACGCGCGCGGTCGAGCTCCTGCGCGAGGTGGCGCGCGGGATCGCCTACGCCCACAGCCAGGGCGTCCTGCATCGCGACCTCAAGCCCGACAACGTGCTGGTCGATCAGCGCGGCAGCGCGCGCGTGCTCGACTTCGGCCTGGCCTCGCTGACGGACAGCGACGAGCGCCTGACCCGGACCGGCGCCAGCATCGGGACGCCCTATTACATGTCGCCCGAGCAGGTGGCGGGGCAGGCCGCCGACGAGCGGACCGACGTCTACGGGCTGGGAGCGACGCTCTTCTTCGCGCTCACGGGCAGGGCGCCCTTCGAGGGGCACGAGAACCCGCTCATGGCTGCCTACACCGCCGAGCGCGAGCCGCCGAGCACGCTGCGGGCGGAGATTCCCCGTCAGCTCGACCAGCTCTGCCTGCGCTCGATCTCGCGTGAGCGGCGCGAGCGACCCGAGAGCGTCGAGGCGCTGATCGAGGGGCTCGACCGCTTCCTGGCGCACGGGGGCGCGCCGCCTCCGCGCGAGCTCCCCCGCGGCCTCCTGCCCGCGCTCTTCGCCTTGGCCCTCGCCGCGGCCCTGGGCGTGGGCTTGGCCCTCGGGAGCGCGGGCGGGCGGCCGAGCCCCGCGCCCACGAGCGCGCCCACGATCTCGTCTGCCTGTCGCTGGGCTCGCTCAACTGCCTGTACTTGCTCGTGCGCGCGCTCGTGCGGGGCAGG
>CALDQK010000648.1 GCA_937911525.1 uncultured bacterium | reverse complement strand
CGCAGCGGCGGCTGCGGTCGTGGACGGCGCGTGCCACCAGCTCCTTGCCCGTCCCCGACTCGCCCAGGATCAGCACGCTGGCGTCGGTCGGTGCGACGAGCTCGATCTGCTCCAGGATCGAGCGCACGCTCGGGCTCTCGCCCACGATCTGGCCGTAGGCCTGCGCCTCGCGCGCCTCCTCGCGCAGGTAGTCGCGCTCTAGCTCGAGGCTGAGCTTGAGCCGCTCGACCTGCTCGAAGGCCCGCGCGTTGGCCACCGCGCTGGCGGCGTGGTCGGCGAGCATTCGCAGCCAGCTCGACCCCTCGGCGTCGGCCGTGAAGCGGCTGAACATGCCGAGGACCCCCAGCAGCTCGCCGTCGTAGATCAGGGGGCAGCCGGCGAAGCCCGTGATCCCCTCGGCCGCGGCCCACTCGGGGCGCACCAGCCAGGAGTCGGTGGCGCCGACCTGCTTGCTGAGCCCGGTCTTGGCGCTCGCGATCCCGCCGACCTTGCCCAGGCCGAGCGGGAAGCGGCGGAAGTCGCCGCTGGTCCGCGACCAGTCCGCGCCGTCCGCGCGCGAGGCCCCGGCGCTCGCGACGAGGTGCAGGCAGTCGACCTCCTGAGGGCAGCGATCCCGCATCGGGCAACTCGGGCACACGTCGCCCGGTTTCAGCAGCCAGATCCGCGCCAGCGCCACCCCGGGCAGCTCGGCGAGCCCTTGCACGATCCGCTCAAGGACCGGCTGGAGGGAGCGCTGGCCGCTGATCTCGAGGAGCAGGCGCTTGAGCGCGCCCCAGTCGGGGCAGGAGGAGACGCCAGTATCCACAGAGGTCCTTCGCAGGGAGTTGGAGGTTAGCGGCTATCCCACCACGAGCCGTGGTCCCCCTCGACGCTTCGTGGGCTGAGGGGGAGCCCTTGCCCTATCTCCTTTCGCGGTGGTTGGCGGCGACTGGTCCAGGGCTTGCCCAAGAGGAGGGAGAGCGGCCCGAGCCGGGTCGTGAACCACCCACCCCAGAGGAATCACCATGAACGTACCTAACGCATTCCCCCGCCTGAGCACCTCCGTCGACCTTGGCCTGCCGCGACCCGGCATGGAGCTCGACCCCCAACGGACCGCGATCGTGATCACGGACCCCCAGAACGACTTCCTCAGCCCGCAGGGGGTGACCTGGGGCGTGGTGGGCGAGAGCGTGCTCGAGAACGGAACGGTCGAGCACATCGAGCAGCTCTTCGCGAGCGCCAGCGAGCTCGAGATCCCCGTCTTCGTCTCGCCTCACTACTACTACCCGCACGATCACGCCTGGGAGTTCGAGGGCGCGCTCGAGGGGCTGATGCACAGCATTGGCATGTTCGACCGCGAGGACGCCCTCAGCGTCGAGGGCTTCGAGGGCTCGGGCGCCGACTGGCTCGAGCGCTACAAGCCCTATATCGCGGGCAAGAACGTCGTCGTCACCAGCCCGCACAAGGTCTATGGCCCCGAGAGCAACGACCTCGTGCTGCAGCTGCGCAAGCGCGGGATCCAGAAGGTGCTCCTGGCCGGCATGTCCGCCAACCTGTGCACTGAGTCGCACATGCGCGAGCTGCTCGAGCAAGGCTTCGAGGTGGCCGTCGTCCGCGACGCGACCGCCGGCGCCAAGACCCCCGCGGGAGACGCCTACCAGGTGGCGCTGGCCAACTTCCACTACATGGCCAGCGCGGTGGTCAGCACGGCAGAGGCCGTCGAGGCCCTACAGGCCGCCTTCGCCAAGGTGGCGAGCTAGCGAGGCTCCGCCCGGTCTCGTGCCGTGTCTGAAGCGCGGAGTGAGGAGGGGCTGTCGCCGGTTGCGGGGGCTCCTTGGCTTTGCGATTCAGGCACGGGCGCGGGCAGGGGCACGTGGGGCCCTGTAGAGTGCGCTCCGTGTTTGGCGGAGCGACTCCGGATCTGAGCGTGACTCCCTGCCCCGGCTGCGGCGACCCCTGGAGCGAGGCCGAGCTGGCGGGCGAGGGCGTGGTGTGGGACCCCTACCACCTCGGTGATCGCCAGTTCGCCGCCTTGCCCTACCACGCTCGCTGCGCTGGGGACCTGCTTCCGCCGGCGGAGCCCAGCGCGGAGATGCGGATCTGCGGGCGCTGCGGCGAGGAGATCGCGGCCCAGGACTTCGAGCCGGCCTTCCGGGCGCTTCACGAGCGCTTCACGGCGGCCAAGGGCTCGCTGGCCACGCCCGAGCTCGCGTGGCGCCTCGCCGAGCGCGAGCCCGCCCGCCGCTACCTGGCCGAGCACTTCGCCTGCATTCTGAACGCGATCCAGCGCCCGCTGCCCGGGCTGCCGCCCAGCGAGGAGCAAGGCGCCTGAGCCCTCGCGCGCGCCAGATCGTGTTCGGCCTCGGCGCGCTCGGCCTCCTCGGCGGCGCGCTCTCCCACGTCGTGCGCGGGCTGACGCCGGGCGACCCCGACTCGGGGGCGCGCCACGCGCTCTTCGTCACGATCGACGTGCTGGCCGCCCTCGGCGTGTGGCGCCGCCCGCGCTGGTTCGTGCTGCCCTTCGCCTGCCTGACCCTGCAGCAAATGACCACCCACGGCGCCGCGGCCGCGCAAGCGCTCCAAGCGGGCGGAGCGCCCCAGCCGGTCGACGCGATCGTGACCCTGGGCCTGCCCCTGCTCCTGGCCGCGCTGGTCTGGGACGCGTGGCGCCCGCTGCCGGAGCCGGGAGGCGAGACGTAACCGGTGGGCCCGGGCGGGGTAGGAGCGGACATGAAGGACCAAGCTCGCCGTCGTCCGCTGCTGCTCTTCCTGCTCCTGCCAGGCTTGGCGGCGTTCGGAGCGCTCGAGTTCTACGACCAGCGCCCGGTCCTCGCCGACGAGCCGGCGCCCACGAGCGCCGCGCCGGTCAGCAGCGCGCGGCGGCCCTTCGCGGTGGTCGAGCTCTTCACCTCGGAGGGCTGCTCCTCCTGCCCGCCGGCCGAGCAGCTGCTCAACGAGATCTCGGCGCACGCGCGGCGGCAGGGCCGGAACGTGATCTGCCTGGCCTGGCACGTCGACTACTGGGACCGCCTCGGCTGGAAGGACCCCTTCGCGAGCAGCCGACACACCGTGCGCCAGCGGCTCTACAACCGCGCTCTGGGCCGGAAG
>CALDQK010000647.1 GCA_937911525.1 uncultured bacterium | reverse complement strand
CCGCCTCGAGTACACGCTCTGCGTCCTGGGCGCCTTCGCGGTCCCGCCGATCGCGGTCGCCGCCGGCGCGGCCCCCCGCGGCTGGCTCCTGAGCCTCGTCGCCCTGCCCCTCGGCCTGTGGCAGGTCCGCAAGCTGTGGCGCCTCGACGGCCCCGAGCTGAACCCCGAGCTGGGCGCGACGGGCCGCCTGGAGCTGGTCTACGCGCTCCTCCTCAGCGGGGGGGCGCTGCTATGACTCCGATCCCAAGCGGGTCGCACGCCTCGATCGACCGCAGAGACGCAGAGAACGCAGAGGTTGCGCAGAGGAGCGATTCGCCGGCGAGGCCGTCGCTCGCGCCGCGCTGCTCCTTCGTCGCGACCTCGCCCCGCGACCCTCGCCCCGCCTCCTCCTGCCGACTGCCCGGCTTCCTCTCTGCCTGCTCTCCTCCTTCGATCGCTCCGCGCTGGAGCCTGCGCCCAGCGTCAACTCCCTCTCGTCCTGGATCGCTCTCAGCCACCGCGGGCCAACACGCCAGCGACTGGGTCCGTCGCGCGCTCGACTCCGCCGGGAGCCCTCTGCGCAACCTCTGCGTTCTCGGCGCCTCTGCGGTGAATCGGAGCGCCCTGGCGCCCTCGCTCCAGCGACAGCAGCTCAGGGTCGGAGGTCGAGCATGATCCTCCGCCAGGTTGAGCTCCTCCCTTACGCGCTCCCCTTCCGCCGCCCCGTGCGCGGGGAGACCACCCGCCAGGGTTGGCTGGTCGCGCTCCACGACCACCAGGGCCGCCGCGGCCTGGGCGACGCCGCCTGCTGGCCCGGCTTCGGCGCTGGCCACGCCGCCACCGCCGCCCGCCTCGCGACGCTCCTCCCTGAGCTGAGCCACGCCTCCTTCGCTGACCTGGCCGCGGTCGAAGCCTGGGCCCAGCTCGAGGCCGCCACCACGCCCGAGGTCGCCTGCGCGGTCGAGGTCGCCCTGCTCGACCTCTTCGCCCAGCGCCAGGGCCGCTCGCTCGCTCAGCTCCTGGCCGCCCACGTCGACCCCGCGCTGACCCCGCGCGACTCGGTCCGGCTGCAAGTTCTGGTTCACGACGCGGATCAGGCCGCCGCAGCGTGTGAAGCGGGAGTGACCTGCTTCAAGCTCAAGGTGAGCGCCGCCGACCTCGACCTCCCCCGCGCCCGCGCCATCCGCGCCGCGATCGGCCCCGAGGCCACCCTCCGCCTCGACGCCAACGGCGCCTGGAGCACGCCGGCCGAGGCCCTGGCCGAGCTGGAGCGCTTCGCCGAGCTCGCCCCCGAGTGGGTCGAGCAGCCGATCCCTGCGGGTGACCTGGTCGCCTTCGCCGAGCTGCGCCGCCAGAGCCCGCTGCCCCTCGCCCTCGACGAGGGCCTGCGCGCGTCCGCCGACCTCGAGCGCGCCCTCGAGCTCGCGGCCGCCGACGCGCTCGTGCTCAAGCCGACCTACCTGGGCGGGCCGCTGGTGGCGCTCCGCCTGGCGCGCCGCGCCCACGCCGCGGGGGTCCGCGTGATCGCGACCCACGCCCTGGACTCGGTCGTCGGCCGCGCCGCGGCCCTGGCCCTCAGCGCCTGCCTCCCGGCCGACGAAGCCTGCGGGCTCGCGCCGGCGCTGGCGGCCGACCTCGGCCAGCTGCCCGCCCCCCTGGGCGGGCGCCAGCCCCTCCCCACCTCGCCTGGCCAAGAGCTCGGCGAGCCCTCGCTGCTCGTGCCCGCCGCGTGCGGGAAGAAGGAGTCTCCATGACCTCGGATCTGCGCGAGCCGCCCCTGCGCGCCCCGCGAGAGCGGAGCGCCGCCCAGCCCCTGCCCGCCTCGCCCGGGCCCACCGGGGAGGCCGTCCCCAACCCGGTGTGGAGCACCTGCCTGGCGCGCCCCAAGCACCCGACCCTCGTCTCGGGCGACCTGGTGTGGTCGGCCGGGGACCTCGCCACCGCCGTGCAGCGCTTCGCCGGCCGCCTGGCCGCCGCCGGCGTCCACCCCGGCGACCGGGTCGCCCTCTGCGGGCCGCCCAGCCCCAGCTACGCGATCGCGCTCCACGCCCTGGGCTGGGTCGGCGCGACGGCGGTGCCCCTCGACCCCAACGCGCCCCGCGAGGAGCTGGCGCGCAACCTGGCCGTGGCCGGCGTCAGCCGCGTCCTGCTCAGCCACGGCCTGGGCGCTGCGACGCGCGAGGTGCTGCGCGAGCTCGACCCGGAGGCCGCCTTCGTGCACCAGCTGCCCCTCGGCCCCGCGCCGGCCGAGCGCTTCTGGCCGCTCGAGGAGCCGCGCCTGGTGCTCTTCACCTCGGGCAGCAGCGGCGAGCCGACCCCCGTCGAGCTGACCACCGGGCAGCTCGTGTTCAGCGCCTTCGGCTCGGCCGTCCGGCTCGGCCACGACCCGGGCGACCGCTGGCTGGCCTGCCTGCCTTTCCACCACGTG
>CALDQK010000646.1 GCA_937911525.1 uncultured bacterium | reverse complement strand
ATGGGCGCCGCGGGCGCCAAGGCCGGCGCGGCCATGGCCGGCGCGGGCGCGGCCCTGGGCGGCGCCATGGCGAACATCGCCGGCGGCCCGGCCAAGATCAGCCACGAGGGCCCGGGCTTCCCCTTCAAGGACCTGATCATGGGCGGCCTCGGCGTCGTCAAGAGCAACCTGATCCCCTCGGTCCTCGTGAACGTGGGCATGATCCTGGGTTCGATCGTGGGCGGCGTGGCTGGCCTGCTCCTGGGCCTGGGCGTCCCCGGCGCCGGGATCGTCGCCATGATCGGCGGCCTGCTCGCCCTGCTCGGCAGCCTGGCGGGGCTGGTGTTCGCGCCCAACTACGTGCGCGGCGTGATGGAGTACCAGGCCTCGGGCACCAACCTCTCGATCGGGACCCTGCTCAAGTTCGACAAGGTCGTCCGCCACCTGATCTGCCTGATCATCGGCGGGATCGGCGGGATCCCGCTCGGCCTCATGGCCTTCGCCTTCTACATCATGCTGGAGAACGACGAGGTCGGCCCCGGCGACGCCCTCAAGGCGGCCCTGGCCTACGCCAAGCGCAACATCGTGCCCATGATCCTGCTGATGGTCGTGCTGGGCGTGGTGATGGTGATCCCCATGGTGATCGGCGGCGTGCTGGGCGTGATCCCCAAGGTCGGCGGCCTGCTGAGCGGCCTCGTGACCGCGGCGGTGTTCGCCGTGATCGCGCCCTCGATCGGCGTGGCCCACTACCTCGCCTACGACCTCAAGCGCGCCGAGATCAAGGCCGTCGCCGCCGAGGACGGGATCCAGATCTAGTCCTCAACGCGCAGGCGTCGAACGAGGAGCCGGTGGCGTCGCCGCCGGCTCCTTTCACGTCCTGGCGCAGACCAGGGTCGCCACGCTAGCCTGCGCTCATGGACAGCGACACGCGCGAGCTCGAGCGCCGCTACCAGGAGGACCCGCAGGACGCGGGTGTCCGGGCGGCCTACGAGGCGGCCCTCCGCCGCAGCCAGGACTCCGAGGGCTTGACCAAGCTCTACACCCTGTCCTTCGCCTGCCCCATGCAGTGGCATCAGCTCGAGGAGACCGAGGCCCCGCTCGTCCGACGGTGCAGCGGGTGCCAGGAGGACGTTCACCTCGCCCTCACGGACGAGGCCTTCGAGGAGCACACCGCAGCGGGTCGCTGCGTGGCCGTCCTCGATCAACGCCTCGCGGAGCGGAGCCAAGAGGCCGCCGCCGCCCTCGCCGCCGACGCCGAACGCCCGGCTTCGCCTTGCCTGGCGGAGGGGACCTGGTTCGACCTCCTGCTGGACGCCGTGGCGGCGCGGCCCGGAGCCTTGTCGCTAGGTCAAGGGGCCGCGATCTCACCGCCCGAGGAGTCGGAGCTGATCAGAGCCGGCGGCGAGGACAGCTTCGTCGGAGGCCTGCGCAAGGCTCACCAGCTGAAGAACGAGCGCGACGCCCAGGAGGCTGGCTGGCTGGCGCGGCTCCGCCGCTGGTTCGGGCGCTGAGAACGAAGGTCTCCTCTTTGAGGCAGGGCTATGCCTGGCTCCACCAGGCCTCTGGACCGGCTTCCAGGATGTCTTCCAGCTCGGGTGGGCTGACCCGGCGGACTGTGGGCCACGGTCCGTGGTAGTCCTCGGCGTGGATCGAGACCGCCAAGCCGAGCGGCAGGATGTGAAGCCCGGAGCGCTGAGCCAAGCGCCAGACCGAGGCTGAGGCTGCCGGACTGGATCGGTCGATGACGATCGTCAGCCCCTCGCACTCATCCGAATCGAGAGTCCGCGCGCACACCTTGAGCGCACCGTGGTCGACACAAGGAACCTGTCGCCAGCCCTCTGCATCGGGCTCTTCAGCGGCGAGGCTGGCCAGGGCGCTGGCGAGACCGTCCCGCTGCCAGCGCTCGAGATAGCCCTGGGTCAGGGTGAAGAAGCCTGGCGGCAGGACGCCGTCGTCTTCGAACACCTCGGCCTCCAATTGCCCGAGGCGCAGCACGAGCGGCTGCTCGGTCAGCTCGAGCTCGGCCGGCCTTGGCGCCTTCGCCCACAACACCGCCTGAGCGATCAGCCCGTGAGCCAGGCTCGCGTCGCAGGCGCGGACCAGGAGGAACAGCGTTCGCGCACCGGTGCCACTCAGCCACACTTCGCCGAGGTCCAAGTCACCGAAGACATGGCTGAGGTACTCGGCCAGAAAGGGCCCGAACGCGTCCGGCAGGGAGCGAACGTCGTCCTCGCAAGTGAGGGTCAGGTAGGACGACTCCAACAGGCGCGGGGCAATCGTGGCAGGGACCAGTCGAGCTGAGGGTTGCCCGGCGCAGAGCTCGGTGGCTCGCTGTGTAAGGTCGCTCCACGCGGGGGAGGGAAAGTCCTCGCTCGCGCGCAGGCTGAGGATCTCCCCCTGCTCGTCGCCTTGGAGTCGCCAGCCTGTGGGGGTCCGTTGCCAGCGGAAGCCCGACCCACGCCGATCGATTTGCTCCATGGACGAACGAATCTCGCGCTCACCCAACAGGCCGAGGTTCCTCCAGGCAGCTTCCAGCAGGCTCATTGCGCGGCCGAAGTCCGAGTCCCGGCAGATCGGCGCGAAGCGGTGCAGGAGGAGCAGCAGGCGCCCGTCCTCGCTCCCCGAGCCCTGCAAGATCGCGGCAGCCTGGCAGATATGCTCCAGCTCGTCCCAGCGCAGGAGGTGGGGGAAAGGATGGCCACCGTCGCTGTTGGCCACCTCGTAGCTTTCGCTGAGTCCGGGCAGGTGGAGGTGTAGGGAGCACTCCTCGAGCCAGCGAGGGATACGTAGCTCCAGCCGGTGTTGCCCCGGGAGGTGAATCGTTAGCGTCGTATCGCCTTGGTCCTGGTCCTCGTCCTCGTCTTCCTCCTGAGCGTCGTCCGCGGCAATGTCGTCGCTCTTCAGCCCGAGGTAGCCGAGCCAGAACTCACGGGTCTGCATTCGCTCGCTGAGGGCCTCAGGGAATAGCTCGAGCTCGCCGCTGCGAAAGCGCGCGCGCATCCAGGCGGCCTCGTCTTCGACGGACTGGGTCTCGCGCCAGCGCGCCTCGAGCTCGCGCAGCTTGCGGTCGGCCACGCTCGCCTCGCTAGGCGCCGCTCAGCGCGCCCAGGCGCTGGTCGAGCTTCATGTGCTTGCCGAGGGTGTCGATCGAGTCGTCGCCCTCCATGTGGGCCAGGACCTCGTAGGCGTCGAGGCGCTCGCGGTTGAGGTGGTCGCTCAGCTCGTTGCGCTCGCGCGAGTAGGCGCGCTCCTCCAGCCAGGCCTCGTGCTTGCCCCACACGACCAGGATCACGATCGTCAGCACGGCGTAGACCCAGCCGCTGCGGAGCGACTCGAGCAGCTTCTGGCCGCCCGCGTCGCCCGGGAAGAGGCCGTGCAGGGCGCGGGAGTGGAGGCCGAAGCTGATCAGGCCCGAGGCGGCCAGGTAGACGAGCACCAGCGCGCAGCCCGAGGACGAGCTGATCCGCTCGTTGGCGGCCAGGAGGTAGCCGTAGAGGCGCGGGTGGGTCGTGGACAGGATCGAGCGGACCGAGTCGTCCTCGCCCGGGAGCGAGACGCTGACCTTGCCCGCGTCGTCGGCGCTGACCACGTAGCTCTCGCCTGGCTCGAGAATCGGCTCGATGGCGCTCAGGATCTTGTTGGACCGCTCGTCCGCGTCCATGGGCGGCTCCTCAGCGGCCGATCATAGGGCCAGCCAAGCCACCTCGCACAGGCCTCCCCCCTCCCAACCGGTCTCGCGGCTGATCCCGTAGCGCTCGCCCGCGAGCACGCGCTGAAGGCGGGGCAGGATCACCTCGTCGACCAGCTCGGGCGAGCGCTCGCAGCCGAGCCAGCGGCGGCCGAGCTTGAGCGCGGTCGCGGCGGTGGTGCCCGAGCCGAGGAAGGGGTCGAGCACCCAGTCGCCCTCGCGCGAGCTGGCCTCGAGCATGCGCGCCAGCAGGTTCTCGTTCTTCTGGGTCAGGTCGCCGCGGCCGACCTTCTCGCGGCTGAAGCTCATGATCTGGATCGAGTCGAGCCGGTCGGCCGAGCTGCAGTTCCAGGTGTCCTCGAGCGGGATCCCCTTGCCGGTCGGCGGCTTGCCGTCGCGGCGCACGTAGCCCTCGGGGTAGGGCAGGTAGCGCTTGCTGAAGAAGGGCTGCGGGCGCTTGCCGTACTGATAGATCGTGTCGTGGTTGCGAATGAACTTCTTGGCGCGGGTCTTGAAGCCAGACACCCAGCCGATTCGCCAGATCACCTCGGCCACGTAGTGCAGGTGGCGATCGAGGAGCAGGCGCAGGCGCTCCTTCTCGTGCTGGTCGATATGCGCGTAGAGGGTGCCGTCCTCGCGCAGCAGCTCGCGGCTGAGGGCGAGGCGCTCGTCCATGAAGCAGAGCCAGTCCGCGCGCGGGCGGGCGTCGCGGTAGGCGAAGGCGCGGCTCTGGGTGTTGAAGGGCGGGTCGAGGTAGGCGCACTGGACCTGGCCCGCGTAGCGGGCGCGCAGCCAGCGCAGGGCGCGCGCGTTGTCGCCCACCACCAGCACCCCCGCGGGCTGCGCGTCGCCGAGCGCCGCGCGCAGGTCCGCGACCCAGGCCTCGGGGTGCAGGCGCGTGTCGAGGGGGAGCTTGCTCGCGTCGCTGGCGGCGAGCTCGGGGTCGACCTCCAGCTCGAGCTCGCGCCAGCGCGCGCGCTGGGCCTCGCAGGCGAGGGCCGCCGCGCGCAGCGGCGCGGGGACGCGGTCGAGGCTGATCAGGAGCGCGCGGCGCGCGGCCTCGGGGGGCGCGTCGTGGCGGGCCAGCCGCTCGCGCTCGCGCCCGGTCCGCGCCGCGAGGGGCGCCTGGGCGAGCTCCCAGGCCTGGGCCAGCTCCGCCGCTCCCTGCGTCAGGGCCGCCAGCCCCTCGCTGGCGGCCGGCAAGAGGCGCGCGCGCAGCTCGCCCTCCAGCGCGGCGCCGAGGACCTCCGGCTCGGGGTAGAGGTAGGGCTCCTCGTCCTCCTCGCGCAGCCAGCAGCCCTCGTGCGCCCAGCGGAGGGAGACCTCTCCGCTGGTCGTCGACACGGGCGCGCCCTCGTCGACCGCCGCCAGCGCCTCGGCCAGAGCGGCGCGGACGCGCTCCTGGCTGGCAGGGGCGAGCGCGGAGAGGCCCTCGCTCGCCTCGGCCTCCCAGGCCGCGAAGCTGGCTTCGCTCCCCAGCCAGCGGATCAGCCGCTCGCGCGGGCTCAGACCCACTCGAGGGCGTCGCCCTGGCGCACGGTCCCGCCCTCGATCACCTGGGCGAACACGCCTCCCCGCCAGTCGGGCTTGAGCGCGTCCCACAGGCCGAGGTGCGTGTCGTCCATGAGCTCGCAGGGCTTGGTCTCGCCGGCGACCTCCAGCAGGACCTCGCCCACCCGCAGCCGCCGCCCGCGCGTCTCGACGAAGTCGACCCCCTCGACCAGGAGGTTCGCCCGCCGCGAGACGGGGTCGAGCTCGGCGTCGAGGTCCCGGCAGGCGGCCTGCCAGGCCTCGCGGGAGAGGAGCGTCACCTGGCGCTTGCCGCCGCCGGCGTGGTCGCCGACGAGGCCGGCGCCGACCTCCACCACGGCCTCCGCGACGGGCTTGAGGGGCGCTCGGGTGGCGGGCCGAATCCAGATCTGGACCAGGGTGCTCATTCTTGCTCGCTCAGGTAGCGCATCAGGATCTTGCCGAGGTTCAGGTCGAGGTCGCCCGCGACCTGCTCGGGGGTGAGCGTCACGAAGGTGAAGCTGCCGGGGACCAGGGTCAGGGCCGTGAGGCAGGCGCGCTCGTCGTGCTCGTTGCCGCAGAGCGCGCGCGCCAGGCGCCCCTTGCGCAGCAGGAGCACCGCGGCGCGCCCGGCGGGTCCGCTCACGACCAGGCGCCCGCTCATTTGCGAGCGCTCGATCAGCTGGAGCAGGTCGACCAGCTCGTGCTCGCGCACCCGCCCGCGCAGCGCCGGCTCGCGCGGGAGCTGGTCCGCGGTGGCGGGCTCCTCGCGCTGGTGGCGGTCGGTGGGCGGCGCCGGCTCCTCGTCGCGAGTGAAGCGGTCGGTGGGGTGTTCCTCCTCCGCGGCCAGGCGGAGCAGGAACTCGGTCGAGCCGGCGTCGGCGGGCAGCCCGCTCAGCTCGGCGGTGCGCTCCTCGACGGCGTTCTGGAGCGCCAGCGCGCTGGGGAAGCGCTGGTCGGGGTCGGGGTCGAGCAGCAGCTCGAGCAGGGGCTGCAGCGGGCCGACGTGGCTCGCCGCGGCCAGGCTGGGCGGGTGCTCGCCGTCGAGCGGCTTGAGGGTCATGGAGTGCAGCAGGGTCGCGCCCAGCCCGTAGAGGTCGGCCCGTCCGTCGACGGGCAGTCCCTGCTCCTGCTCGGGCGCGCGGTAGCCGGGGGTCCCGACGTCGGCCCGGGCTACGCCGAGGGGAGCGGCCAGGCCGAAGTCGATCAGGCGCACGTTGCCCTTGGGCGTGATCATGAGGTTGCCCGGGGCGACGTCGCGGTGCACGACGCCCTGCTCGTGCAGGTAGCGGAGGGTCTCGCCGACCTGGTAGGCCAGACGCAGCGCCTGCCAGGGCTTGAGGGCGCCGCTACGCTCGAGCGAGCGCGCCAGGGAGACGCCCTCGACGTGCTCCATGGTCACGGCCAGCATGTCCGGGCCGCGGCGCACGTCGAGCACCTTGGCGATCCCGGGGTGGCGCAGCTTGGCGTGGGCTTCGATCCCGGCCGCGAAGTGATCGACCTGAGCGCGCGTGACCGGTCCGCGCAGGCTGAGGACCTTGACCACGACCGGCCCCGGGATCTTGTCGTAGCGACCGCGGTAGACCGCGACCACGCCGCTGCGGGCCAGGCACTCGTCGAGGGTGTAGCCGACCTCGGCCAGGCGGCCCACGACGTCGGTCGAGCCGAACTCGAGCGTAGGGGTGCCCTCGGGCGCCACGCCGACCTTGGCGTGGCGCGACCCGGCGCGGCCCGGCGCGAAGCTCAGCTCGAGCCGGATCGAGCCCAGCTCGACCACGTCGCCGTCGCTGATCTGGGCCCGGTCCACGCGCTGACCGTTGAGGTAGGTCCCGTTGGCCGAGGCCAGGTCCTCCAGCCACAGCCCGCCCTCGCGCAGGAGCAGGCGGCAGTGGCGACGCGAGACGCAGGAGTCGTCGACGGGCAGGCGCGCCTGGAGCGAGCGCCCGATCAGCAGATCTTCTCCCGGTCCGAGGAGGTAGGTCTCCTCGACGCTGCCAGACAGGGAGAGAGCGACGGTGTCGTCCGCCATCGGGCGGGATCCTACCCCGGAGGGGGGCTGTCGCTGAGGGCGAGGGCGCCAAGGGAGGGGCGTTGAATTCGAATTGGAACTGAGAATCAGGAGTGGCTGTCGCTCGGCCCTCGACCGCCCT
>CALDQK010000645.1 GCA_937911525.1 uncultured bacterium | reverse complement strand
GTCACCGCCCGCGCAGAAGGCCCAGCCGCCGTCCTTGGCCGAGGGGCCGTTGCCCGTCAGGAGCACGCAGCCCACGTCGGGGGTCTGGCGCGCGTGGTCGAGGGTCCGGTAGAGCTCGTCGACCGTGCTCGGGCGGAAGGCGTTGCGGCACTCGGGGCGGTCGAAGGCGATCCGCACCGCGCCGAGGTCCACGCAGCGGTGGTAGGTAATGTCCTCCAGCGCCTCGAAGCCCGGCACGCTCTGCCAGCGCTCGGGGTCGAAGAGCTCGGAGACGGTCTCGCTGGTCTGGGCGTCAGCGCTCATGCGCTCTGCTCCTGGGCCTCTGTGGCCTGGGGGTGGGGGACGCGGGCCGTGTAGAGGTGCACCGCGCCGAAGGTCATGCCGCGCGCCTCGACCTGGCTCAGGCCGGCGCGCTCGATCTGGGCCGCGAACTCCTCGGCCGGCGGGAAGGCCGCGATCGACTTGGACAAGTAGCGATACTCCCGCGAGCCCGAGAGGAGCGCGCCCAGCGTCGGCACGACGGTGTGGACGTGGAAGCGCGCGAAGGGGGCCATGAGACCGCGCGGCTCCGACAGCTCCAGGATCGAGACCACCCCGCCGGGGCGGACGACGCGCGCCATTTCGCGCAGGCCCTGGTCGCGATCGGGCACGTTGCGGATCCCGAAGCTGATCGTGGCCGCGTCGAAGGAGTCGTCCTCGTAGGGCAGGGCCTGGGCGTCGCCCTGGACCAGCTCCCCCCGCTCGCCGAGCCGCGCGGCCGTGACCTTGTCGCCGCCGAGGGCGAGCATGTTGGCGCTGGGGTCGAGGCCGACCACGCTCGCCTCGGGGTAGCGAGCCGCGATCGCGAGGGCCACGTCCGCGGTGCCGGTCGCGAGGTCCAGGATCCGCTGCGGCTCGGCCGGCGCCAGCGAGTCGACGAGCTTGCGCCGCCAGCGTTGGTCGAGGCCGAAGCTGGTCAGGCGGTTGAGCAGGTCGTAGCGACCCGCGATCCCGTCGAACATGGCGCCCGAGCCGCCGGTCGGCGGGTCGAGGGTCTCGAGCTGGGTGTTCATGGTCTCTGTCGTCACCGGGTCTCCGCTCACGTGGTGACCTCCGCCGGGAGGAGGTCCTGAGTCAGGGCCCGCAGCTCGGCGGGCAGAAGGGCCTGCGAGGCGTCGCTGCGCGCGCGGGCCGGGTCGGGGTGCATCTCCAGGAGCAGCCCGTCGGCCCCCGCCGCGAGCGAGGCGCGCGAGAGGGCTGGGATCAGGTCGCGTCGGCCCGCCCCGTGGCTGGGGTCGGCCAGGACGGGCTGGCGCTCGACGTGGCGCAGCAAGGCCACGGCGCCCAGGTCGAGCAGGTTGCGGGTCGAGGGGTCGAAGCCGCGGATCCCGCGCTCGCAGAACACCACCCCGCGGGCCCCGCCGCGCAGCGCGTGCTCGCCGGCGAGCAGCCACTCCTCGACGGTCGCGGCCATGCCGCGCTTGAGCAGCACCGGCAGCCCGGCCGCGCCCAGGGCGCCCAGGAGCGCGAAGTTCTGCATGTTGCGCGAGCCGACCTGGAGCAGGTCGGCGACCTCGGCCACCGCCTCGACCTCGCCCTCGCTCATGACCTCGGTCACGACGGCCAGGCCGTGGCGGTCGGCGGCGTCGCGCAGCCAGCCGAGGGCGCGTCGGCCCACGCCCGCGAAGCTCCAGGGCGAGGTGCGCGGCTTGAAGGCCCCGCCGCGGAGCAGGGCCCCGCCCGCGGCCGCCACCTCGGCGGCGGCCTCCTCGATCTGGGCGCGCGACTCGACCGCGCAGGGGCCCGCCGCCAGGACGGGGGCCGCGCCGCCGCCGAGGGGGCGCCCCGCGACGAGGACCGGCTGACCGGCCTGGGCGTCGAGGAGCGGGCGGCCGCTCGAGCGGCTGTAGACCGCGGCCACGCCCTCGATCGCCTCCAGGGCGCCGAGGTCGCACTTGACCGAGTGCGGCTGGAGCTGGAAGCCTCGCCGGCCCGCGGCGCCGACGCTGCTGAACCAGACGCCCTGGCGGGCGAGCTCGGCGGCGACCGGCCCCGGGTCGGCCTGGGGCTCGAGCTCGAGGAACACCGGGACCTGGCTGGCCTCGCTCATGAGCTCGTCTCTGTGTCTCTGGAGGGGCTGATTCACTGGGAGCGCTCCACGACCGCGCGCACCACGGCCTCCAGCAGCCAGCGCGACCAGCAAGAGGGCAGGCGCGCCAGCTCGGCCAGGGCGCGGGCGCCCTCCTCGGCCGCGCGCTGGCGGGTGGCCTCGACCCCGCCGGCCGCGATCACGCGCTCGACCACGGCGCGGGTCCGCTCGGCCGGCGGGTCGCTGCTCTCGAGCAGCGCCTCGAGCTCGGCCTTGAGCGTGCCCTCCTCGTCGGCCTCGAGCGCGACCAGGAAGGGCCAGGTCAGCTTGCCCTGGTGCAGGTCGGCCAGGGCGTCCTTGCCGGTCACCTCGGGGTCGCCGGCCAGGTCGAGCACGTCGTCGGTCAGCTGGAAGGCCAGGCCCAGCGCGTCGCCGGCCCGACCCAGCGCCTCGCACTGCTCCTCGTCCAGGCCGCCCAGGCGTCCGCCCGCGCTGAACACCCAGCGGAAGAGGGCGCCGGTCTTGCCGCGCAGGACGCGCATGTAGGCCACGCGGTCGATCTCGAGCTTGCCCCGGCGGGCGAGCTGGAGCGCCTCGGCCTCGACCATCTCGGAGATCACGGCCAGCAGCCCGCGCAGGAGCGAGGGCTCGGCCTCGGCGACCCGCGTCAGCGAGTCGGCGAAGAGGTAGTCGCCCGCCAGCACGCTGGCCGAGTTGCTGAACACGACGCGCGAGGCGGCCGCGCCGCGCCGCTCGTCGCCCTCGTCGATCACGTCGTCGTGGAGCAGGGTCGCGGCGTGGACCAGCTCGCCCGCGAGCGCGACGGCGTGCACGGCCTCGTCCAGGCTGCGCCCGCCCATGCGGGCGGCCAGGATCGCGCACAGAGGTCGGACCCGCTTGCCGGGCTGAGCCAGCAGGTGCTTGGCGGCGTGGCCCGCGGGCGGGCGCTCGGGTCCGCCGAGGTCCTGGCCGACCTCGAGGATCCCCTCCTCGAGCCGGAGCAGGTCCTGGTGCAGGATCCCGCGCACCTCGTCGAAGCGCTCGCGCAGCGCGTCGGGGGCGTGCAGCTCGGCCGCCGCCATCAGGTGCAGCAGCGCCAGGGGCGGGTCGGGGCGCGGCGCCTCGGGGGGCTCGGGGACGGCCTTGGTGATCGCCTGCAGCTGCGCGGTCGCGCGGCGCGGGGCCAGGCCGAAGGCCGCGCGCGCCTCGCCGCGGGCCAGCTTGCCCAGGGGCGTGCGCGGGAGGGCCTCGACGAAGCGGACCTCCTCGGGCGTCTTGATCCGGCCCAGGCGCTCGCGGATCCAGTCGCGCAGCTCCTCGGCGCTGGGCGCCTTGTCGGGGCGCGGGGCGACCAGGGCCACCGGGCGCTCGCCCCAGCGCGGGTCGGGGCGCCCGAGCACGCAGGCCTCGGCCAGGTCGGGGTGCTGGATCAGGGCGCGCTCGATCTCGCGCAGCGAGACGGTCTCGCCGCCCGAGACGATGAACTCCTCGCGCCGGCCCTCGACGTGGATCCGCCCCCAAGCGTCGACCGAGCCGAGGTCGCGGGTGCGGACCTCGCCGCGGGCGACCGGCCCGCGCACGGCCAGGAGGCCGGACTCGCTCACGACGCGGGCGAAGGGCAGGGGCGCGCCGACGCCTACGCCGGGCGTCAGGTCACCGGGCGAGCGGGTCGCGACCTGGCTGGCGGTCTCGGTCATGCCCCAGGTCAGCGCCACGGGCACCTCGAGCTCGCGGCAGCGGTCGAGGAGCTCCTGCGGGGCCGCGTCGCCGCCGAGCAGGACCGCGCGCAGGGTCTTGGGGAAGGGCCGCTCGCGGCCCTCCAGCAGGCGCGCCAGCTGGGTCGGGACCAGCGAGACCAGGCTGACCTCGCCCAGCTCGAGCAGGCGGCTGACCCGCTCGGTGTGGAAGCGCGGCTCGACCACGACCGTCGTCCCGTAGAAGGCGCAGCGGTAGAGGATCGAGAGCCCGCCCACG
>CALDQK010000644.1 GCA_937911525.1 uncultured bacterium | reverse complement strand
GGGTGCGCCTGGGCGATGCCACGCCCGCCGAGCTGCGCGCGGCCTTCGCGCTGGGCGAGCAGCTGAAGAGCGCAGCTCCCTTCCAGGCCCGCCTGCTCGCGCGGGCCCTGCTGGAGGAGCGTCCCCGGCGCTGGCCCTTCGCCTCCCGAGCGGCGGAGCTGCTCGAGGCGCGCGAGCGCTGCGAGCGCACGTCGTTGACCCGCTACCGCGACCGCCTCGACCTGGCGCGCGCCCGGCTGAACCTGAGCCACGGCCGCTTCTCCGACGCCGCCTCGCTCGCGGAGGGTCTCGTGACCTCCCAGGCGGTCCGCGGCGAGGCGTTGGTCGTCCTCGGCTGGTGTCAGCTCTTCGCGGGCGAGAACGGGCTCGCGCGGCAGAGCTGGCGCCAGGCCGCGAGCGACGAGGGCCCGAGCGCGCTGGAGGCCGCGGCCTGCGCCGCCATGGTCGAGGTCCGCGGCGTGCCGGCTCAGGACCCGCGCCGGCGCGAGCTGGGCCGGGCCTACTACCAGTCCCTCGGGCGTTGGCTGGCGCGCGAGCCGACGAACCCTCTGGCCCTGGCCCTGCGCGGCGACGCCTTGTTCCGCCTGGACGGCGACCTGGAGCGGGCCCTCGGCGCCTGGGACAAAGCCTGGCGCCACGAGGCCGGCCTGCGCGCCCTGTCCGTGATCGTGATGACCCTGGTCGGGCGCAGGTTCTCGGACGCCGAGCAGAAGCAGATCTCCACGCTCAGCTCCCGCACGATCGACCGCTTCCTCGAGCTGAGCGCGGGGAGCGACTCGGCCCTGCGCCGTCACCTGCTCCTGGTGGTCGCCAGCGACCTGATCCGCGCGGGCAGCTTCCAGTCGGCCCACGATCACCTGAGCGCGCTGATCGAGCTCGAGCCGATCAACACCAACTACCGCGTGCTGGAGGCGATCGCCTTGCACGGCCTCGGCCGCCTGCCCGACGCGCGCCGCGAGGCGCGCATGGGGCTGGCCTTCTGCTACGACCCCCGCCCGCGAGCCCTGGTCGCGCAGCTCGAGCCCCGCTTCCGCGAGACCACCCAGGGCCTGCTCGGCCTGACGCAGCGCTGGCAGGGCGTCACGCTCAGCCTGCCCGAAGAGCAGCGCCTGCCCTTGATCAAGGCCCTCGACGCCTCGGCCGGCGCCTGCAGCGCGGCGCTCGTGCAGGAGCTCGTCGACGCCGCGCGCCCCTTGGGCGCGGACGATCGCCTGGGGGCCGTGATCCGGGCCCGGCTCCTGATCGGGCGCGGGCTCTACGCCACGGGCCGCGCCGAGCTCGCAGCCTGCCGCGCCGCGGGCGCCGCCGAGCACGAGGTCCGCGCGCTGGAGCTCGAGCTGGACCTGCTGACCGACGCGCCCGGGGCCCAAGCCGCCGCGCGGGCCTTCGGGCTGGACCAGGGCGTCCCGACCATGGCCCGCCGCCTGGTCCAGGGCGAGGCCGCCCTGCGCGCGGGCGACCTCGCCGGCTGCCAGGCGGCCGCCAGCGAGATCCTGCAGCGCGTCTCGCAGGAGCACCCCCGCGCGCTCCTGCTGCGGGCGGCTTGCTCGCTCGAGCAAGACCCCAAGCAGGCCTACCAGGACGCGGCGCGGGTCCGCGCGCTCCAGGGGGATATCGAGATCCGCGCCTGGGAGGTCCAGCTGCGCGCCTACCTGGCCTCGCTCCGCCAGAAGCTGCGGGTCGACGCCAAGCTGCTCCCCTTCGCCGCCTTCGCCGAGCTCTGCGCCGACGACGCCGCCGTGCGAGGCCTCTTCGGCGAGCTCTGCGCGCTCCTCTGCGACCGCGCCCTCGACCTCGGCCCCTGGCGCGGCCCGGCCGAGGAGGAGCTCACCCGCTGGCTGGACCAGCAGGAGCTGGCCCGCCCCTGGTGCGCGCTCCTGGCCGGCCGCCTGCGCCTCTCCCAGCGCGACGCGGCCGGGACCCGCGCCGCCTGGCAGCGCTTTCAAGCCAAGGGCGGCCAGCTCTCGCCCGAGGACCTCGCCTCCCTGCGCCAGCTGGACGCGCGCGCGGCGGAGGCTTTGGGCCGTTAGGCGTAGACTCACCCCATGGAATCCGCCGCCCTCGCCGACCTGCTGCGCGCGCACTTCCGCTCGCGCGGCTGGCCCGAGCAGCGCGCCGCCGACGAGCAGGGGCAGCCGCGCTGGACCTGCGGCGTGCAGACAGCGCTGGGGGTCGTGTCCCTGGAGGTCGTCGCCGACGGCGAACGCCAGCAGCTCGTCGTCCGCGCGCGTGACCCCCTGCGCGTCCCGCCGGAGGGGCGCGCGGTGGCCGGCGAGGTCCTGCACCGCGCGAACCTCGGCGCGCGCGTGGCGAGGCTGGAGTTGGACCTCGAAGCGGGCGAGGTGCGGGCCACGGCCTGCCTCGATCACGAGGGGCTCGAGCTGAACGAGCGGGCCCTCGAGAACCTGATCCGCCCCGCCTTCGCCACGCTGGAGCGCTACGGGCCTGCTCTCCGGGCCGCGCTCACGGGGGTCTATGACGCGCGCGAAGCGGTGGCGGCCGTCGAGCGCGAGGGCCTCGTGGGGTGGCCGCCGGACGACCTGGGCGAGCGCGTGCGCGCGAGCTTCGCGCAGCGCACCCCGCGGCGCGCCCGCGCTTGGGCCGCCCTGGCGCGCGACGCGGCCGCGACGCAAGCGGCGCGCGAAGGTGTGGCCGCTGCCCTGGCCGAGCGCCTCGTGAGCAGCGAGTGCGGCCCCGAGCCATCGACCCTGGCCGACGACCTGGCGGCCCTGCTCGGCGGCGGGGTGCCTCTCGACGCGGAGGCCTTCGCGCGGGCGGCGGCGACCCGCGCGAGCGCATGCCCCCCGGCGCAGGCCGCGGCGCTGCAGCGCGCGCTCCGCGCCCTGAACGAGGAGGGCGCCCTGGCGCCGACCCTCGCCGCGGACCCCGCGCTGCGCGCGAGCCTGGCCGAGTTGCTACCCGCCAGCGCAGCCGAGGACCCGCTGGAGCTGGTCGTGATCCACGCGGCCGCCCGCTGGGGCGTCCGTGTGCGCGCCGAGGGGATCCAGACCTGGGCGCAGCTCCAAGGGCTGCTCTCCGACCTGCTGGTCGACGAGCTAGAGCCTGAGCGAGTGGGCTGGGACGCCCCCGACCCCGAGGTGCTCGAGGTCCTGTGGGGAGAAGGACGCCCCACGCAGGAGGGGCTCCCGCTGCCCCTGGTATGGGAGGCGGAGGTTCGGGGCGGCGGCCACCTCGACCCCGCGGCCTGGCGCTCGGCGAGCACGCCAGTGGTCCTGGACCTGCGCGACGCGCCGCCCCGCAGCTGGGTCGCCCTGGAGGAGGCCGTGCCCGCCGCAGGCCCAGCGCGGGTCGAG